>NZ_LWFH01001167.1:0-20049 GCF_001635725.1 Oleiphilus sp. HI0066 | reverse complement strand
CTAGCGACATATAGCTTGCCATCGTGGGAAGCTCTTATATTGGGTAATCTAGGGATTGCGTTGATGGCGGGATCCGCTGCGGCAATCAATCATGTCGTTGATCAACGCATTGACGTGCACATGTCGCGTACCAAGAAACGCCCGATCGTGCAGGGGAAAGTAGATAGTGCATCTGCACTTATCTTTGCGGCATTAATTGGCAGCATCGGGATGCTGGTATTAATGGTCTGGGTGAATGCCCTGACGGCCTGGTTAACCTTAGCTTCATTAATCGGCTATGCATTAATTTATACGATGTATCTCAAGCGTGCTACTCCCCAGAATATTGTGATTGGTGGTTTGGCAGGCGCTGCGCCTCCTCTGTTAGGTTGGACTGCTTCAACAGGTTATTTGGATCCTCATGCCTTATTGCTCGTGCTCATTATCTTCGCGTGGACGCCCCCGCATTTTTGGGCCTTAGCGATTCATAGAAAAGAAGAATATGCACAGGTTGGCATACCTATGCTCCCAGTCACGCATGGAGAGTCATACACTAAGTTGCACATTTTGCTATACAGCGTGATCTTGTTGTTAGTAACTATTCTTCCGTACTTGACGGGTATGTGCGGAGAGATTTATTTAGTTTCTGCAGTGTTACTTGGCTTGCGCTTTATTCAGTGGTCTGTGCGCATGATTCGAAATCATCATAAGCATGATGCGATCAATACTTTTAAATTCTCGATCACTTATTTGATGCTGTTGTTTGTTGCGTTATTAGTTGATCACTATACATGGCCAATGATGGTCGCCATGTAATTTGGTTTGTGTGGAGGGCCGAGGGTTTCATTGCCATCTCTGTCCTCCACCAAAGATTCCTCTAAAACTCGTTTTGAGCTTCCAGGATTACCAAAATATTCGACAGGATGTCGCGCATATCTATGAGCGTTTTTGTTCTCGGAATTAAGTTGCTTAAACGTTGTTCTAGCTCCTCTACCTTCGGCACGATGCGACGAATTCCTTCAGTGATAAATTCATAGGGGTAGTGATGGTCTTGTATGCTGAGCTTATTAAGTTCGCCAATCTCTAACAAGAACATGCTGTGTATATCGTAAATGAAGTCTTTGTCTGTGATCGATGAGGCTTCTCAGTAAGCGTCATCTAGTAACTCACTAAAGCTCATGAATTCATTAATGGTATGGGCAATGGATGGGGTCGACACGGAATTCTTCCTCTTAGTTAGCCTTGGCCTCGCTAGATTAACTATAGCAGAGGCCAGAAGAAGCATTGCGTTAGATGATTATGGGATGGCGGATGCCGTGCCCTGATATGTATATAGTGGGGTTGGTTCGCTATCGATAATTTGTAAACCGTTTTCATCAAGAACCGGTTGGCCGTCAGCATCGGTTTGGTAGGTGATGTCGTAATTGGTGTCAGGCACAAATGTTAAGCGCACGCCTTCTGCCGCCGTTTTATCTGGATCGATCAAAGCTAAAGCATCGAGTACAGCTTGTTTCTCGCAATCCGTTGGGTTCTCAATAACCGTTGTGCCATCGGAAGCATAGATCGCTTCGTTATAGGTAGAGCCGTAAATGCGGACCTCTCCTTTAAACATGTCTCTAAGATCTACCTCAACACGCAAACGACGCAGTCCCGTGTGTGTGCTGTTTAGATCAAAACTATAGTCGGAGAACTTATTATTTTCTGACGCGCCACACTCTGCTGCCACTTCAGGCACAGTGGATGGAACTCGTGTTGGAATGCCTACAGCACAATCATCATAGGTTGTCGATGACACGTTATTTTCGTCAGCGACGGTCGTTGGATCGGTATCACAGTAGTCATTCTGATAATCGATCAATAGTTGACTCAGTTCTGTATCGGTCGCTTCATCAAATGAAAATCTAGCAAATTCTTTGTCATCGTCAGGGTGGTTGACGATCGCTTGTCGAACTTCTGGTTTGATGTAGTTGACGGCATCGTAGTCGCTTCCTTTTACTTGGAAGAATCCGCTGTATTGCGCGCGGTCACGTGTCTGGATGTCATCGAGTAAGGTTTCGCTGGTGTCGAAAATGACAGACTGTCTCACGAGTTGCGTAAACGGACTGTATTCAATTGTGACTTCGCCAAAACCAATTTCCTTGAGTTCTGGATCGTCACTGTCGATAAAACGAATATTGCGGTTCGTGAATGTACAAAAGTCATCATCATCAATCGTGGCTTGTTTCACTCTCTGACGAATGCTATCAAATGCCGCTTCGGTAAGTACTAATTGCTCAAAGAAATCGAGTTGGTTGGTTGCGCTCGTGACTACTGAACCATCGTCTTCGTAATTGAGAAATTCATTAACGAGTCTTTTTATTTCAGTCAGTGCATCGCTCTCTTCCGCAGTTAATGTTTCCATTGGATCGGCGAACATCGTATTGATTGCGGTGTTTAAATAGAGTTGGTATGCGTTGGGGTCAGTATTGGCATCGACTTTATAGCGGTCTGCTCTAGGAACTGGAAAAGCAATATCTAGAGCTTGCCCTTCGGCACATTTTTGAGCAGTAGTTTGGAACGCTGGATCACAGGCGCTTAACAATAAAGCTGAACAGAGTGTTGCACTCAGCTTAAAGACTTGTTGCATATAGGGTACTCACGCACTTCATTTAGATTTTAAAGACTGCGCGAGTGTACCATCTTATACACGCATATTCTGCGTGTGATGGGTGATATTTGAATTGAAATGTGCGCTAGATCAGCTCTGAATCAAACGCTTGAAGGTCTCGTGTAAGATCAGTGCATCATTTGATGCGCGATGACGTAATAAATCCATGTCATTGATGGCTTGGTTATGGACGTCTTGCCACTTCGAAACTTGGTCTGCATCAAGCAAGGCGCTAATAGATTCAATTTGAAAGCTGTGTTTGATCCCTGAAGCTTTAAACAAGCGGTGAAGCCAAAAGCTATCAAAGGTCCACGCGTCACAATAAACAAAGTGATCACCTAAGAGCTCATTGAGTTCTTGCGCTACTTGATCGCAGTCTTGTCCGTTTTTTTCGAGCTCATCTCGACTGATCCCATGAATCTTAGCCGCTTTGCCAGACCAATCCTTCCAAAGTACATGAGGCTTAATGAGCCATGAGTGAGTGTCACCGTTAGGCATGCAAATGCCCACTTCAATTGGGTAGCTCGCAATAAGATCAAGGCTGGAGGCCTCAAAGTCGATAAATATAGGATTAACTGCTGTCATAATGGGCTGCGCTTAAAAAACTTTTGCTATGGTAGCCAGTGTTTAACATGCTCGCAATTGATCGTAGAAGATATATTCGAAAACTGCGAAGTGAACGCATCGGTATAGTAAGTTTTGATTGCGGAACAATATTCACAAGCTAGAATGCAGACCGAGCAATAAGGAGTGAACTATGAGTGATAAAATTGTCGTGATTTATTCTGGTGGAATGGATTCGTTTACCGTTCTCCATGACGCAGTAAGGACGGGTAAACAAGTTTATGCGGTTTCGTTTAATTATGGGCAAAAACATTCAAAAGAGCTGCATTACGCGCAAAAGGTGTGTGATGAGTTAGCTATCCCTCACAAAATCGTCGACATCACGGCTATCCATCAATTATTACTCGGATCTTCACTCACAGATGATATTGAAATTCCTGACGGGCATTATGAAGAAGAGAGTATGAAATCTACCATGGTGCCGAATCGGAACATGATCATGATTTCTCTCGCTGTCGGTTATGCAGTATCAATCGGTGCCGGTTTTGTTTACTACGGTGCGCATAGTGGTGATCATGCGATTTATCCTGATTGTCGTCCTGAGTTTGTCCAAAAAATGGCAGATGTGGCGCGTATTGCTAATTATGAGCCAGTCGAGATTGTTGCGCCGTTTCTTAACTCGTCTAAAGGAGAGATTTTAGCGCAAGGCCTCAAATATGATTTGGACTATGGCAAGACTTGGACTTGCTACAAAGGCAAAGAGAAAGCGTGTGGAAAATGTGGCGCATGCCAAGAACGTTTGGAAGCTTTTGAACTTAATAATGCGATTGACCCATTGAGTTATGAGTAATGACTAGATATGCAATGGGGGATCTACAAGGCTGCTACATTCAGTTTCAGGCTTTATTAGATAAGCTTGCGTATAGTCCTTCGCGCGATGAGTTATGGCTGGCCGGGGATCTCGTCAATAGAGGGCCTGACTCCCTATCCTGTTTGCGATTGGCGAGAGACCTCGAAGCGAGAATTGTTTTAGGGAACCATGACTTACATCTTTTAGCTTGTTACTATAGTGAGCACTTACTAAAGCGAAAAGATACTTTGCGCGAGATATTTGAGGCTAATGACTGTGACGATTTAATGGAATGGTTGCGCAAACAGCCCCTTGTACAAGTAGACGACGATAAAAAGCTTTTCATGAGTCATGCTGGCTTGCCGCATATTTGGAAAGTAAAAAAAGCAAGAAAATACGCCCAAGAAGTGCATGAAATATTAGCTGGCAATGATAAGAAAGCCTTGAGCTCTTACTTCAGTGAAATGTATGGCAACGACCCTGATGTTTGGGATAGAACTCTTACAGGGCAAACCCGACTGAGGGTGATTACAAACTACTTAACGCGCATGCGCTTTGTTGATCAAAATGGTCGTTTAGATTTTTCAGTAAAAGAAGGTGTCGATAAAACACCTCATGATTTTAAACCTTGGTTTGCATACCCAGTTACGCATAAGTGGGTAACAATTTTTGGTCATTGGGCTGCGCTAGAGGGGCATACTGGAAGCCGACAGTTTCAAGCGATTGATACAGGCTGTGTCTGGGGTGGCAGTCTAACTGCATTAAATATCGATACGTTTGAGCGTGTCAGTGTCGAGGCTTGAAGTAAGCCAAATACGGATAAGAATTACAACGAAACATGAATCGTCTTTCATCAACTTTGCTAGCGATTAGCTTTCTGTCAGCAGGTTTGTCTGTAGCTTTAGGTGCGTTTGCCGCACATGCTTTAAAGTCCAGATTAAGTGAACGCATGTTAGAAGTGTTTCAAACTGGTGTTGAGTATCAGTTTAATCATTCGCTTGGGCTTATGGTGTTGGCGCTTTTGTTGACGCAGACGTCTGACTCGCTTGCTGGGAAAGCGCTGCAAAGAGCATCGGCATTAATGATCGCTGGTGTATGTCTATTTAGCGGAAGTTTATATGTATTGGCTGTTTCGGGAGTAAGATCTTGGGGCATGGTAACGCCAGTTGGTGGCGTTTTGTTGATAGCTTCTTGGCTTGTTGCGGCTTATGCAATGTATCGGATGAAGACTAAGAAACTCGGAGAGTGATTCTTTAATGGAAATTATGCTGAATGGTGAAGCTTTCCAATGTGATGATAACGCAACACTTCAAGATATCGCGAAAGCCATGTCGTTAGTTGGAAAACGTTACGCCATAGAGTTGAATAAAGAAATTGTGCCTAAAACTGAACATGAACACACGACGTTAAGTACGGGTGACATCGTTGAAGTGGTGCAAGCAATTGGTGGGGGTTAATCAGTGACAATGAATCAAATAGATACGGGTGTTCTGGAGGTTGCTGGCAAACGTTACGGAAGTCGTTTGTTGGTAGGAACAGGAAAGTATAAAGACCTTGAAGAAACACGTATTGCAATCGAAGCAAGTGGCGCAGAGATCGTTACGGTAGCGGTTCGAAGAACGAATATCGGCCAGAATCCTGATGAACCCAATCTATTAGAAGTTATATCTCCTGAGAAATATACGATCCTTCCCAATACGGCTGGCTGCTATAACGCGGAAGATGCCGTACGGACTTGCAGATTAGCGCGTGAGCTTCTTGATGGACATGATCTAGTGAAGCTTGAGGTGCTTGGCGATCAGAAGACGCTTTACCCAAATGTGGTCGAAACATTGTCGGCGGCAAAGACCTTGGTCAAAGATGGCTTTAAGGTCATGGTCTACACAACAGATGATCCTTTGATCGCTAAAGAGCTAGAAGAGATTGGTTGTGTGGCGGTGATGCCACTAGGTGCCCCCATTGGTAGTGGGCTCGGGATTCGCAATCCGCACAATATTCATATGATTCTTGAGAATGCGAATGTGCCCATTTTAGTTGATGCGGGCGTTGGTACGGCTTCGGATGCAGCGATAGCGATGGAACTTGGTTGTGATGGCGTGTTGATGAATACTGCCATTGCAGCAGCTAAAGATCCTGTGATGATGGCGCACGCAATGAAATTGGCGGTTGAAAGTGGTCGCGCTGCATACTTAGCGGGTCGGATGCCTCGTAAACTATACGCTTCTGCATCTTCCCCTCTTGAAGGCCTAATTTAAGGTTGAGTTTAATTAAAATAACGAGGGTAGATAGCCACAATGGCCCCGGAAAAAAAACAAAAAGTGAGTAGAAAAGAGCAAATCCTTCAAGTACTAGCCAGTATGCTTGAGGACAATTTAGGGGAGCGTATCACCACTGCAAAGCTCGCGGTTGAAGTCGGGGTTACCGAGGCTGCGCTTTACAGGCACTTCCCGAGTAAGGCGAAAATGTATGAAGGCCTTATTGAGTTTATCGAAGAGACTGTGTTTAGCCGTGTGACGCGTATTAAGGCTGAGGGGCAAGGCTGTTTAGACAAGCTGCAGAAGATACTAACTTTGGTGCTTGCTTTTGCTGAAAAGAATCAAGGAATGTGTCGCATTCTTGCTGGTGATGCATTAGCGGGAGAGAACGAAAAAGTTCGGAATCGCGCCGAGCAGTTTTTTCAACGCTTAGAAACAGAACTCAAGCAAATTATCAAAGAAGGTGAGGCCCAAGAGGGTTTGACCAGACGTCTTAGTTCAGCGGCTAGCGCAAACTTGTTGTTGGTCAATGTTGAAGGGCGCGTTCACCAATTTGTTCGTAGTGAGTTCAAAGTTAAGCCAACGGCGCATTGGGTGAGTCATTGGCCGATCTTAGCGAGTGGCTTATTTCAATAGCCATAATTTAGGTTGTTGGGGCGAGAAGCGCTCGTGCTTGATCGAAGAGTGCGGGCGAACTTATCAATAAGTTCTGATCATAAATGGCCGCAGGAATATGAGCTGGAACTTCACTGAAATGGCCGCAACGTGCGCCTGCTTCTATAGCAATGACACGTGCCGCGGCAAAGTCCCATGGGCTTAAAGATTCAAAGTAAAAATCATGGCGGCCGCACGCAACCCAACAAATATCTAAGGCAGCACTGCCTAAACGACGTAAGTCTTGGCATTTTTCGAGCATAATGGTCACGCGTTCGAGTATCGGAGGAAGCGTGCTTTTGTCATAGGGGAAGCCCGTTGCAAAGACTGCTTTACGAAAATTTTGTTGGCCACTTATGCTTATAGCCTCTTCGTTGAGAGTTGCGCCGGCACCCTTTAATCCGCAAAACATTTCATCTAGGAACGGGTTGTATACGACCCCGCATTGCACATCTCCATCGCAAGCAAATGCAATACTGACTGCGACCATCTGCTGTCCGTGGGCATAGTTGACGGTTCCATCTATGGGGTCGATGATCCAAATTGGACTGCTTAAATCATGCCCGAGTGATTTGTCTGTGCAGGTTTCCTCAGTCAAAAAACGATGATCTGGAAACACTTCTTTAATGCGCTCAACAATTAGTTTATCCGCGGCAAGATCAGCATTGGTCACGAGTTCATGTTGATCTTTATATTGATGATCAAGAGAACCTTCCTCGCGTAATTGTTTAATCAGTTGTCCTGCTTCGAGCGCGACTTTTTTACTGAGTTGAAAGGCGGATTGGTATAGATCTGACATGCTGTTCTCTTTTTTTGTGCGCGAATGTTCACGATATAAGCCCGATATCCAGGAAATAAAGGTCTGGCTGTTTACAAATCATGAAATCGAGGTTAAGTTTGATCCCACTATGAAGATGAATTTGAAGCAAACTCGACCTCAAAACAACCGAATGACTTATCCGGCATCTTCTGCTGCGTGGCACTTTAGCTTTTATTTTGGTTATCACCAAGCTATGGTCGTGCCCAGCTAACTAAGCATTATAGGGAGGCCATCTAAGCGCCTCCGAAGAAGAAACCTCGGTAGGCGCAGCCCCCCGAGGTTTTTTTTTAGAAGGAAAACAACAATGAGCCAAGTTCAAGCCCAATCGAGCAATGAAGAAGCGGTAGCGATACTGACCCCTTTAATCAGCCCAAAAGCTTTGAAGGAATGTCTTCCTTTGAATGATGCGTTGTCTGATCAGATTTTTAAGCAACGTCAACAGGTGCAGGATATCGTGACAGGGGCAGATAATCGCTTGTTAGTGATAACAGGTCCATGTTCATTGCATTGTGATCAATCTGCAATTGAGTATGCCGAGCGTCTTGTCGCATTAAACGAAAAGTTCAGCGATAAGCTACTTATCGTTATGCGTGCCTATCTTGAAAAACCACGAACAAGTGTTGGTTGGAAAGGGATGTTGTACGATCCAGATATGGATGGCTCCGATGACTTAGGCGCAGGTTTAGAGGCAAGCAGAAGTTTGTTGTTACGCTTGGTTGAGCTTGGTGTGCCTCTGGCGACTGAAGCCTTAAATCCTCTAGCGATGCCTTACTTGGATGATTTGATTTCATGGGTAGCAATTGGCGCTCGAACAACTGAGTCTCAAACACATAGAGAAATGGCGAGTGCTTTACCGTGTTCAGTCGGGTTTAAGAATGGTACCGATGGAGGATTAGATGTTGCCATTAATGCATTAATTTCGGCGGCTAACCCTCATAGTTTCTTCTCGATGTGCCAAGATGGACAAATTAATCGTATGCGTTCGGTCGGTAATCCGTATGGTCAATTGGTACTGCGTGGCGGAAAACACGGGCCAAACTATGATGCGGTGCATTTAGCCCAGGCGAAGAAAATGATGACTGAGGCTGGTTTAATACCAAGTGTATTGGTCGATTGTAGTCATGAAAACTCCGGCAAGGATCACGCACTTCAATCGAAAGTAGTTGAAAATATTCTTGCTCAAAAAACTGCAGGGTGTGATGTGATTAAAGGCCTTATGCTCGAGAGCCATTTAGTCGAAGGTCGTCAGAATATTAGTGACACAATGAATTATGGGCAGTCGGTTACGGATGCCTGCATCGGTTGGGATGAAACGGATGCATTGATTGAGAAAATTTATACTCAGCTATAGCTAACTGCTATAACTGAGTATTTGCCATTAGCTCTGTTGCTTTTCACGAGCAATGGCACGGTATGCGATGTCGTCGCGATAAAACATGCCTTCCCAACTGATCGTCTTAGCAAGTGCGTAAGCATTGCTTGCCGCTTCTGAAACACTATCTCCGAGTGCTGTTGCGCATAGAACGCGACCGCCCGAGGTCACAACTTCACCGTCTTTTAAGCTGGTACCTGCGTGAAAGACTTTCTCTTCTTTGCTCGAAGACAGGGTTAACCCAGATATTGCGATTCCTTTATCGTATGCAGCTGGATATCCTCCTGCGGCGAGCACTAAACCTACAGCGGGCTTATCATGCCAACGAGGCGTTTGATCCGCTAGCGTTCCGTTAATAGCTGCGCTACACAGTGGTGCCAACTCAGACGCTAATCTCATCATGATCGGTTGTGTTTCCGGATCGCCAAAACGGCAATTGAATTCAATCACTTTTGGTTGACCATCAGGCGATATCATCAGGCCTGCATAAAGAAAACCGCGGTAACGATTCCCTTCTTCAGCCATGCCTTTTAAGGTTGGATTGATGACCTGATCCATAATACGCGCGTGAACTTCCGGAGTAACGACCGGAGCAGGGGAGTAAGCTCCCATTCCACCAGTATTAGGGCCTGTATCTCCGTTTCCAACACGTTTATGGTCTTGGCTTGTCGCCATCGCTATGCAGTCTTCACCATCCGCGATCACGATAAAGCTGGCTTCTTCGCCTTCTAAAAATTCTTCAATGACAACGCGACAGCCGGCTTCTCCAAATGCATTCCCTGAGAGCATGTCCTTTACTGCTGCTTCGGCTTCTTCAAGTGTCATGGCAACAATCACGCCTTTGCCTGCTGCTAGTCCGTCTGCTTTTACGACAATAGGTGCACCTTGTTCTTGTAAGTATGCGAGAGCAGGTTCTACTTCAGTAAAATTTTGATATGAGGCTGTTGGAATATCCTGGCGTGCTAAAAAGTCTTTCGTGAATGCTTTAGAACCTTCGAGTTGTGCTGCGGCTTGACTTGGGCCAAAGCAAGCGAGCCCTAAGTTTTCAAAATGATCAACGACACCCTCTACAAGTGGTGCTTCAGGGCCAATTACCGTGAGCTCGACTTTATTGGCGATAGCAAAGTCAGAGAGTTCCTTGAATGCTAGAACGTCAATGTTCACATTTTGGAGCTTTGTATCGTTCGCGGTACCAGCATTGCCGGGTGCTACGAAAACAGTTTGAACAGATGGGTCTTGGGCGATTTTCCAAGCGAGGGCATGTTCACGCCCACCGCTACCTACAACTAAAACATTCATGACTTCAGGCCTGTGGCATTGTTTCGAGGGGCGAAAGAATAGCGGAGTTGCAGGGCTGAATCAAAACGTGACCGTTTGTTCAAGAAAGCTAGAAGACTTGTGCTAATTGCTCAAGCTTTTCGCGCGCTTTGCCTTCGATCTTACAGGACTTAAGGGTTTGTTTGTCCATCAGTACAAAGGTATGTTCTGCGTCGACAACGTGTGTGTTGCCGCCATCGAGAAAGATAGACTGTTGTACTTTACAACTTGTTGTTCCGATGCGCATAACTTTCGTTTGAACTTCTAGTGCGTCTCCTAGAGAGCAAGGTCTACGATAATTGACTTCGGAGTTAACGAGGGTGAGTGCTAGATCGAGCTCAGAGAAGAACTCTACTGCATTGTAGTTTTCAAAAAGACGCCAGCGGGCTTCTTCCATGAAAGTGTTGTATGCACCAATGTTGGTATGACCATATTGGTCTAAATGGTAGCCTCTAACTTTGAAGCGTGAATATTCTGACACGGGATCACTCTAATAAAATGCTAATTTTCTGGATTATAGCGAATAAAATTAGTAACAGAGCACCCGTGCCAGATATTTTCTTGTTAGTGTCTAAAGTGTCTCATGCCGGTGAAGATCATCGCCATGTCATGCTCGTCTGCTGCTTGAATTACTTCTTCATCACGCATTGAGCCGCCAGGTTGTATGACGCATGCAACACCAGCTTCCGCTGCATTATCAATGCCGTCTCTAAACGGGAAGAATGCATCTGACGCCATGACCGATCCTGCAACTTGTAAACCAGCATGTTCTGCCTTAATTGCGGCAATACGAGCAGAGTTAACGCGGCTCATTTGGCCTGCACCAACACCGATGGTTTGAAGTCCTTTGCCGTACACGATGGCATTTGATTTAACCATCTTGGCTACCTTCCACGTAAACAGAGCATCGCGGAGTTCTTCTTCGCTTGGCTGACGACGAGACACAATTTTAACTTGCGCTAAGTCGATCATGCCTAAATCACGTTCTTGAACCAAAATGCCGCCATTGACGCGCTTATAATCCATTGCTGGTGCAGAGGTGTTGAGTTCTCCACATACGAGTAAACGAAGATTTTTCTTGGCGCTGATTACTGCAACCGCTTCGTCTGATGCGCTAGGAGCGATGATCACTTCGACAAATTGACGATCAACAATTGCTTGCGCAGTTTGTGCGTCCAAAGCGCGGTTGAAAGCGATGATGCCACCAAACGCTGACTCTGGGTCTGTCGCATAGGCATTTTCATATGCTTGAAGAATATTGTCTGCCTCTGACACGCCACAAGGGTTGGCATGTTTGACAATGACGCATGCCGGATTTTTGAATAGGCGCACTGTTTCTAGGGCTGCATCTGTATCGGCAATGTTATTGAATGATAACTCTTTGCCTTGCACTTGCTTGGCATTAGAAATACAGGCTTCTTGTATATTGCTTTCAACGTAGAATGCACTTGCTTGATGCGGGTTTTCGCCGTAGCGCATATCTTGTGCTTTGTTGAAATTTAAATTGATTGTACGTGGAAGTTTTGTGGTTCCGCCTGAGACAAGTTGACCGAAATGGTTTGCGATCGCACTGTCGTAGGAAGCGGTGTGCTCGTATGCTTTGATCGCTAGATCAAATCGCGTATCAAACAATGTGCAGCCGTCGTTTTCACGCATTTCTTCAATAATGGGAGAGTAGTCGTTAGCATTCACGACAATATTGACGAATGCATGGTTTTTCGCTGCTGCACGAACCATTGTTGGTCCGCCAATATCGATATTTTCAACTGCATCATCCATTGAGCAATCTGGTTTCGCGATGGTTTCAGCGAATGGGTAAAGGTTTACGACAACCATATCGATTGCAGCGATATCATGTGCCTGCATGACTTCATCATCTTGTCCGCGACGACCAAGTATTCCACCATGAACTTTAGGGTGGAGAGTTTTTACGCGACCATCCATCATTTCAGGAAAGCCTGTATAGTCTGAAACCTCTGTGACAGGAATGTTTTCGCTTTGAAGTAATTTAAAGGTACCGCCGGTCGACAGCAGTTCAACACCAAGGTCTTTTAGGTTCTTTGCGAATTCAACAATGCCTGTTTTATCCGAGACACTTATTAGTGCGCGCTTTACAGCAACAGGGCGAGCGTTTGTTGTCATAGTTACTTCCACTTTTTACTTGTCTTTAAAACGAAAAAGGGCGAGAAAATCCCGCCCTTGTTTTGATGCTGTTTACAGTAGACCGTACTGCTTGAGTTTTTTGCGCAGAGTGCCTCGGTTGAGACCCAGAAGCACAGAGGCTTTGGTTTGGTTGTTGCGCGTATATTTCAATACTTGCTCTAGAAGAGGAGCTTCTACTTCTGAAAGTACGAGTTGGTAGACGTCTGTAACAGGCGCGCCGTCTAGTTGAGCAAAATAGTTGCTCAGCGCTTTTTCTACCTCATCACGTAATGTTGTGCCGCCATCAAGCAATGGGGCGTTTTGTGATGGTTGGATGTCTTGGTTGTCGGCTAGCATCTCAGAACTCATGCAGCTTCATCTCCTTGGTTGTTCGATCGCTTAAAATACTCGCTTATCGCGTTAAGTTGATCTTGTGTTGATTCAATAGTGTTAAAAGTCTTTCTGAACGCTTTACCATCTATCCGAGTTTGAAAATACCAAGCGACATGTTTTCGGGCAATTCGCACGCCCATAATGTCGCCATAAAAACAATGCAATGCACTTACATGGCGCAACATAATATCCTGTTGCTCCAAAAGCTCTCGCTGCGGAAGATGCTTCCCTGTTTTTAAAAAGTGCTCTATTTCCTCAAATATCCAAGGTTTTCCTTGAGCGGCTCGTCCTATTAAAAGTCCGTCTGCGCCGGTGTAGTCGAGAACAGCTTTCGCTTTCTCTGGAGAAGTAATATCCCCATTAGCAAACACCGGAATTGCTAGGTTTTCTTTCACTTGTTTTATGGTGTCGTACTCAGCTTCTCCGCGATATGCGCAAGCTCTAGTTCGGCCATGTATTGCCAACGCTTGAATGCCCGCCTCTTGCGCTATTTTAGCGATTGTTAGGGCATTCTTATTTCCTGTATCCCAGCCTGTTCTGATTTTCAGAGTGACTGGAATATCGACCGCATCCACTACGCTATGAAGAATCTCTTTAACAAGTGCTTCATCTTTCATTAACGCTGACCCAGCTGCTTTATTACACACTTTCTTTGCAGGGCATCCCATATTGATATCAATAATTTGGGCACCTTGCTCCGCATTGAGTCGTGCGGATTCGGCAAGCATCTGAGCGTCGCCGCCGGCGATTTGAACAGAAATTGGCGCTTGTTCACCCTCATGATCAAGGCGATGTTTGGATTTGCGTGTTTTCCAAAAGCTAGGATCTGCGATGACCATCTCGGAGACAGCAAGTCCCGCACCATATTGGCGACACAATTGACGAAAAGGTCTATCGGTGACACCGGCCATCGGTGCTAGCACTAAATTATTTGCTAATGTGTAAGGGCCGATTTTAACCAAAACGTTTGCCGATGTGTCGCTCAAAAAAGGACGCAAATCATACTCTTCTGTTGCGTCCGATTAAAGACGGTGCAAGCGCTTTTTTTTGGTTATATTTTGTGCGGAGTGGTTGACATTTGAGCGGCTAAACGTTCTAAAAATGTTTAACCGCTCGTCTTCTTGGCAGGGAAGAAACGAATTTTATAGTTCACTGCTTGTTTACCAGGATCTTCTACCTCAAGCGAGATGTGCATGGCTTTCTCTCTTTGCATAGACTGCTGAGCAAGAGTGTCATCATTAAGGTATGTTTTCGCTTCTACAATTTGTTGTGCAATAGTTTTGCCGTTGATGTCCGAAAAATACATAGCAAGGCGCGGAAACTCTTGGTCAAAGTCTGCGGTGTTAGTAAGCACGACATCAATGATTAAAGTGTTTGCCTTGAGAGGGTGGCTTCTAACGACCAAATTGCTACTTTTTATGGCTTCAAGATCAACAAGCTCAGGCAGTTTGCAGCCTAGTTTTTCACATGCCAATTGAAAGCCTTGTTTTGCTAGAGGATATTGCGCCAGACGTTCATAGTGAAACCACGCGATCTGTGCAGCGAGAACGGCCGTCAAGGCGAGACACGCTAGTGTAATGACGCTTTTTCTTAACCAGCTTCCTCTGTGAACGGTTTGTTCTTCCTCGTAATAGAAGTCTATGCGTTGAGGTGCATCGTCGGCAGATGGTTTTATTAGCTCATCATTAGTGTGGGATGTTTTTTGAGGCTCTAGATCTAAGCTGGGTTCTTGCTTAAGAGGCCTCGTTGGCGTGTCGTCTTTTAATATCTGGGCTGTCCATTCTTCGTCTTTGCTATCAGCCACTTCTGAGTGGTGTGCAGCTTCAGATGAGAATGCGTGTGCGCCTGAGCTATCAATTTCTTTTAAAGAATCGCTAAGCTGAGAATCATCGAATAAAGACTGTTTCTTTGCGCTCTCTTTCTCGTCATCAGAATCTTCAAAGATAAGCTCTTCGTCATCGGTCTCGTGAGTATGTGATTCGTGTTCTGTGCTTGGTGTTGGAATTTCGCTTGGTGTGTCATCTTGCGATTTAAGCGTTTCATTTCCGTTCTGAGGGATTAGGTAAGCGACAGCATCAAATACTTCCATGCAAGCTCCGCAGCGGACTTTGCCAGCGGCTGCAGAGAGTTGCTTTTCGCTTACTTCGAAAGTTGCCTTACAGTGAGGGCAGCGCGTGTATTGCTCAGAACTCATGCGCAAACTTATCCTTGTACAGAAAGTAAAAAAATTCTTTATTATCTGCAGTGTAGCGCGTTTTTCTGAAGCTGTGTAATAGCTTTTATAACTATCTTAATCCTTCTTGGTTCCGCTCAAGCGCGACCAGTCATCCATGTAATTTACGGCCTGCATTTTAAAGTGAGTGCCATAATGTTGCGATAAATCTTCGGCTTGCTCTCTGAGGATGCCAGAAAGCGCAATGCTCGCATTTGCTTTACATAGTCCCGAAAGATGCTCTCTGAGGCTGTAAAGTGGTTGTGCAAGAATATTGGCTACTAATACGTCTGCATGAATGTCTGGACAATCATCCGGTAGGTAGCATTCTATAGCGTCAGCAGATAATTGATTTCGCTCCGCGTTATCTTTCGTCGCAATAAGTGCTTGAGGATCGTTGTCGACAGCAATTACACGTGAAGCGCCGAGAAGTAGCGCTGCGATACCGAGAATCCCAGAGCCACACCCATAATCGATCACAGTTTGGCCTTTTAAATCTTGTGCATCTAACCATTCGAGACATAAGAATGTTGTTGGATGCGTGCCTGTTCCAAATGCTAAACCCGGGTCTAGCATCAGATTTACTGCGTCGGGCTCAGGTGGCTCGCACCAGCTAGGGCATATCCACAAACGTTTGCCACAAGATATGGGCTTAAAATTTTCTATCCATTTTCTTGTCCAGTCTTCATTTTCGAGAATGTCGACTTGTAACGACGGAAAGTCTGTATCGGGTAGATAATGATGAAACACTTCTTTAGCGATGCTTAAGGCTTGTTCCATGTCGGTGTCTTGCTCGAAAAGCGCGGTGAGAGTGGTGTCGTCCCAAACTGGCATTGTGCCGAGCTCCGGCTCGAGTATTGGTTGGTCTGCACCATCTTGCATCGTTACAGACACAGCTCCACTCGCTAACAAACCTTCTTCTAGCGCTTCGATGAGTTGCGGGGCAATTTCACTTTTTACTTGTATCCAGTTCATTTCTTGTTCAACCGCCCGATCTTTGCTGAAGGAGTTTTTCTAAGTAATGAATATTAAAGTCAACATTCATAAAGCCTTCGTCGTTAGCAAGTACTCGGTGTAACGGTGCGTTTGTTTTGATGCCATCGATAACCAGTTCGTTAAGTGCGTTGCGTACGCGATTAAGTGCTGATGTTCGGTCTTCGCTATGGCAGATAACTTTAGCGATCAGAGAGTCGTAATACGGTGGAACGGAATATCCGCTGTATAGATGTGAGTCGACTCGAACACCCATGCCGCCGGGCGCATGAAACATGTTTATCGTTCCAGGGCAGGGAATAAATGTTTTCGGATCTTCTGCGTTAATACGACATTCAAAGGCATGGCCTTTAAATTTGATCTCTTCTTGGGTGTAGGTCAGCGACTTTCCTCCAGCGATCTTCATCTGTTCTTTGACTAGATTCACGCCGGTGATCATTTCCGTTACAGGGTGTTCTACCTGTATACGGGTATTCATTTCGATGAAATAGTACTTGCCGTCTTGATATAAGAACTCAAAAGTACCTGCGCCTCTGTAGTTAATATCGATACATGCTTTAACGCAGGCATCAAACACTTCTTGGCGAGCAGTTTCGTCGACATTTGGTGCCGGTGCTTCTTCAATGACTTTTTGGTGACGTCTCTGCAAAGAGCAGTCTCGATCGCCAAGGTGAATGGCTTTGCCTTGACCGTCCGCGAGTACTTGGACCTCCACATGGCGAGGCCTATCGAGGAATTTTTCTAAGTAAACGGTATCATCGCCAAATGCATTTTTTGCCTCTTGCTTGGTAAGGGCAATTGAATTAACTAGTTCTGATTCTTCGTAGACAACGCGCATTCCGCGTCCACCGCCACCAGAGGCTGCTTTGATCATCACCGGAAAACCGATAGATTTTGCGATCGCTATTGTGTCTGCTGTGTTGTCACTCAGTGGGCCGTTAGAGCCTGGAACCGTTGGTACACCAGCTTGATTCATTGCTTGAATTGCTGAAACTTTATTACCCATTAGTCGAATAACATCGGCGCTAGGGCCAATGAAGGTAAAACCACTGCGCTCAACTTGTTCAGCAAAATCAGAGTTTTCAGCAAGGAATCCATAGCCTGGGTGAATAGCATCTGCGTTAGTCACTTCCGCGGCAGCGATAATCGCTGGAATGTTCAGATAGCTTTCCGTGGGTTGATTTCCGCCAATGCAAACGGATTCATCGGCAAGCCTAACGTGCATCAGGTCGCGATCAACTTTTGAGTGAACTGCAACGCTATGGATACCCATTTCTTTACACGCACGCAAAATCCGTAAAGCGATTTCTCCACGGTTTGCGATGAGTACTTTTTTAAGCATAAGGTGAAGTTTTCCGTTATGAGATGCTGAATAGCGGTTGGTCAAACTCTACCGGAGCGCCATTCTCTACTAATACTTCTGATATAGTTCCATCTCTATCGGCTTCTATTTGGTTCATCATTTTCATTGCCTCAACAATGCACAGCACATCGCCAGTTTTAACTTGCTGACCTACTTGTACAAATGGAGGCGCCTCAGGAGAAGGGCTTCTATAAAAGGTTCCTACCATTGGCGAGTTAATGCTTGGAAGAGCTGTTCGCGTCTCTTCAGGGGTGCTCGCTGGTGCCGCTGGAGCTGCAGCTACAGGAGCTGGCGCAGCAATGACTGGTGCAGGGCTTGCAACGACTGCAGGCGCATTTGGGTTGCGGCGGGTGATCTTGATGGACTCTTCGCCTTCTTTGATTTCGAGTTGCTCGACATCTGAGTCTTCAATTAACTCGATTAACTTTTTAATTTTACGGATATCCATAAATAAACTCTCTTGAATTCTTTGCTATTGCGATGCGCGAATAGCGGCTTCTACTGCCGCATCGTAACCGTGCGTACCTAAGCCGCAAATAACGGCAATCGCTTTATCTGAAAAGTAGGAATGGTGCCGAAAACTCTCACGTGCATGAACGTTTGAGATATGTACTTCATAAAACGGTAAGTCGCTTGCTAACAGAGCATCACGTAGAGCAACGCTTGTATGTGTAAAGGCACCAGGATTGATCACAATGGCAATTACGTCTGAATTTCTGACTGCATGAATGCGATCAATTAGCTCGTGTTCTGCATTGCTTTGGAAGTGCTCAATCGTTGCTTGATGTTGTTCTGCAATAGCGTTTGTTCTGGAAACAATATCTTCTAGTGTTTCTGAACCATATATTTCAGGTTCTCGCTTCCCTAGGAGATTTAAATTTGGGCCATTTAGAATAAGAATTGTTGGCATGAAGAGCACTCTTTTTTAAGCAAAGCTAATGATGCGCCAATTCTAGTGCTCGCTGTGCAACTTCGCAAACTATTCCTGCAAGATAGCAGCGAATTTAGCAAATTTACGGGCTAGTTTTGCTTATTTTGCGTGAGATTGCTTGTCAGATAATTGCTGTTTTATAGCATTTACTAACTTAGATTGATCAGTTGGTTTGGTGAGAAATGGAGTGGTGCTTAACTCTTGAGAGTTTAGGTGTACGTTCGGGTCTTCCTCTGCGGAAAGGAAAATAATAGGGATGTTGCGCCATTGAGTGTGCTGGCGTACTAATCTCGCAAGCTCAACCCCTGTGCACTTGGGGAGAATAACATCTAGTAAAAGCAAGTCTGGTTGATTCGTTTCGATAGCATCGAGTAAAAGTTCGGGCTGGCTAATCGCTGTACACATAAAGCCAGCATTTCCTAGCACATTTTCAAGATGCTTTAATTGAGATGGAGAATCATCAAGCGCCAGAATTCTTGTTTTGGGGTCAATGTCGATATGAAAAGCAGTATTAAGAGCTTCTTTTAGTGACTTAGACGTTAAGTTTTCATCGATGAAAAAATGGCCGCCAGCTCTAATTGCATTTAGCTTTGTTTCAAATGACATCTTGTTATCAGAGAAGAAGATTACTTTGCTATGCGGATTGGCTTGCAATATTTTCTTGGCGAGACTGACGCCTTTGCCTTTTCCTTTAAAATCGACATCGATAATTGTGCAGGTTCCAGCATTCACATTTTCCATCGAAAATGAGTGTATCGGTATATCGCCTAATATGGCGCTTTGTAGCGCCTCGTTTTTGCTTGAGCTAACCGCAAGTAACACTTGCTTGATTTGAGTAGTGTTTGGTTCGAGAAGTAATTCGACTTCTATTTTTAGCTGTTCTTCTATCAAGCTAATTGCTTCTTTCATGCCCTCTTGTGCTTTGTGTGATGGGCATTCTTCAATTTGACCGAGCTTCAATAAAGAGCTGATTTTCTGTGCTTGTTCAGAGAAAGGTTTGTGGGGTAGCTTGTTCGACAACTTGCTGAGTTTTTCTGATGTATCCAGCAATGTGCGATTTTTGCTTGTATTGCGCCATTCATTCTTCGAACACTGTTCATATAGTTCAACCGCCGCCTCTGCGTGCGAGCTGACTCTTCGCGCGATATAGCTACTCAACTGCTCGCGAAGTGCGGGTTCTGCCATAGTTTTATTAACCTGATCCCAGCATGAAACAATTGTCTTGCTAGGCTTCTAAAATTTGTTAGTCTCTAGAAGTTATTATTGCCCACATTTCATATCTGTCTACGTGAACATATGAAATTGCGAACTGAATCGTCTGTGTGACTCTGTGATGGATATGCAAATAACAAATAAAAAACGGACTCTTAAACAGCTTGTTCTTATCTCTGTCGGGCTATTGTTCGTGGCGATGATTGCCCTTAGCGCTATATTCAGTTTTTCTGCCAGTAAGCATTACGTCCAAGAACAGTTAGCAAAACATTCGCAAGAAGCAGCGACATTTTTGGGAATAGGCTTGTCATCTATTAATGAGCAAGATAGTGGTGTTGGCCGAGA
>NZ_LWFH01001166.1:0-780 GCF_001635725.1 Oleiphilus sp. HI0066 | reverse complement strand
CTCAACAAACTTATCAACAACATCATCTGCGTAATGACGGTAGCCAGATTTTGACCACGCAACAACATTTGTTGCTTAGTATTTGGCATCACTTTTTTAAGTTCGCGAATACGATCCCATGGATCTTCGCCAATGAAACGAATACATGAGTCAAACGTCGCACCGCCCCATGACTCTAGAGACCAATAACCAACTTGGTCTAATTTCTCAGCGATTGGAAGCATATCGTCGATACGCATACGTGTTGCAAGAAGTGATTGGTGAGCATCTCGAAGTACCACATCGGTGATACCGAGTTTCTTATTTGCTTCAGTCATTACTGTCAGGCCTTCTATTAAAGGTTTAGTAGTTATAATTCGATATTAGCGTTTCTTGTCCGAACGGTACTGATTAACCGCTTCTTGTAAAACTGCAAGTAATTGTGCATCAGCCGGCGCTGCAGCAACAGGAGCTGGCGCCGCTTTAGCTGGTTCAGGCTTCGGCGCATACTTGTTAACTAGCTTTGACATAGTCGAAGTCACAACAACAAGAATCGCTAGAAATACGAAGACGAAGCCCATACCGACAGCCATGAGACTGAACGCTTGAGTCATTAAATCGCTCATAGTTTGATCAACCCTTATGGATTAATTTATAAGTAAGCAGGCGTGCATTTTCCTGCCATTTAAAAGCTCCGGTAATTTACCGCCATTCAATAGGCTTAGCAAATTCGAATCCGCTATTAAGACCATAACCAAAACTAATGCAAAACACCAAAACAAAAAGGAATACAGATAGATA
>NZ_LWFH01001165.1:0-488 GCF_001635725.1 Oleiphilus sp. HI0066 | reverse complement strand
GAGTGACAACGCATAGCACCAACACGTACACACAAACCGTCAATTGGGATTGCTTGATCTTGCGTACCGAGAATCTTGTTAGTTTCAGCACCTGCTTTCCACTCCTCACGGCTTTGGCCTGACGGCAACTGCGTATCGATATAAGGAATCAAAGAGCCCGCAAGCGGAACGCCAAACTGGTCAGTCGAGAATTCGTCTGAACGCATTTTCTCTGCTACCAACTTATCAATTTCAAGAATCGCTGACGCTGGATTGTCTAGCTGATTCGCAACCGCTTCGTTGATCTCACCCATTTGAGTAATCAATTCACGCATGTGCTTAGCGCCTGAACCTGATGCCGCTTGATATGTCATCGGTGATACCCATTCCACCAAGTCTTCCGCGAACAAACCTCCTAGAGCAAGCAACATTAGACTCACCGTACAGTTACCACCGACGAAGTCTTTCACGCCATTAGATAGTGCTTCATCGATCACGTGACGGTTAAC
>NZ_LWFH01001164.1:0-1015 GCF_001635725.1 Oleiphilus sp. HI0066 | reverse complement strand
CCAGTACACATGATGCCATTGGTTGAAGTAATTCGCGGTGAGAAGACAAGCGAAGAGACGATTGCGACAACAGTTGCATACGCTCAAGCAATGGGTAAAACACCTGTTGTTGTTAACGATTGCCCGGGCTTCCTAGTAAACCGTATCTTGTTCCCTTACTTTGGTGGTTTCGCTGCGCTTATGCGTGACGGTGCTGACTTCCAGCGTGTAGACAAGATCATGGAGAAGTTCGGTTGGCCAATGGGTCCTGCTTACTTGCTTGACGTTGTAGGTATGGACACAGCTAATCACGGCGGTGAAGTAATGGCTGAAGGCTACCCAGATCGTATGGGTAAAGACTTCAAAACAGCGATTGACGTGATGTTTGAAGCTGGTCGTTTTGGTCAGAAGAATGACAAAGGCTTCTACGCTTACGAGTTAGATCGTAAGGGTAAGCAGAAGAAAGTTGTAGATGAATCTGTTTACGACATGATTAAGCCAGTTGTTGCAAGCAGCAATGAGTTTACCGATGAAGAAATCATCGAACGTATGATGGTTCCACTTTGCATCGAGACTGTTCGTTGTTTGGAAGACGGTATTGTTGATACTGCGGCTGAAGCAGACATGGGTCTGATCTTCGGTATCGGTTTCCCTCCATTCCGTGGTGGTGCGCTTCGTTACATCGATTCTATCGGTATCGAAGAATTCAACAAGATCGCAGACAAGTATGCTGATCTAGGTGCTCTCTACACGCCGACTGAAGGTATGCGTGAGATGGCTAAAACTGGCAAGAAGTTTTTCGGCTAAGCGCTGAGACAAGATTACGGAGAATATCTATGAGTCTTAATCCAAAAGACGTCGTCGTTGTCGATGCGGTACGTACCCCAATGGGTCGAGCTAAAAACGGCTGTTTCCGCAACGTACGAGCTGAAACCCTTTCTGCGGTATTGATCGATGCGATCTTTGACCGTAACCCAGGTCTTAACCCTAACTTGGTTGAGGACGTTATCTGGGGTTGTGTTAACCAAACTAAAGA
>NZ_LWFH01001163.1:0-2643 GCF_001635725.1 Oleiphilus sp. HI0066 | reverse complement strand
GCAGTATAACGTGGCGTAGGTATTAAAAAAGCATCATGCCCGTGCGGAGCATCTATCTCACAATAACTCACGGGTTTGTTAGCTTTAATCATGGCGTCTACTAAGACTTGAGAACGTTCAGGAGAGAAACGCCAATCACTGCTAAATGAGGCTACAAAATAACTGCATTGTGATACTTCTAAGGCTTTGACTAAATCACCGTCAAAGTCTTGGGCAGGATCAAAATAATCCAAGGCGCGTGTCATGAGCAGATAAGTATTTGCATCAAATGTTTTAGAAAAACGTTTACCTTGATAATTTAAATAGGACTCGACCTCAAATTCAACACCATAGTCAAAATTGAAATTTTCTGACTTCGTGACACGTCCGAATTTTTCGCCCATTGCCTCGTCAGACAAATAAGTAATATGCCCAATCATTCTAGCGAGCATTAACCCTTTGGCCGGCACGGTATCATGCAAGTAGTAACGACCATCATGGAAACTAGGGTCTGATGTGATTGCTTTACGTGCAATCTCATTAAAAGCAATGTTTTGTGCTGTCAGTTTTGGTGTCGAGGCAATAACTACAGCGTGCTTTACGCGCTTCGGATAATCCAAGGACCAACGCAATGCCTGCATGCCACCTAAACTACCTCCAACAACGGCAGCCCAGACATCTATACCGAGTACATCAGCGAGACGCGCTTGGCTTTCCACCCAGTCTCGAACAGTGACGATAGGAAAATCTGGCCCATAACGTTCACCCGTTTCTGGGCATAGAGTGGTTGGTCCAGTGCTGCCTTTACAACCACCGAGATTATTTAAGCAAACAACGAAGAAAACGTTTGTATCAATCGGCTTTCCTGGCCCGATGCAACTGTCCCACCAACCGGGTTTTGGATCATCTTCTTGGTGATATCCTGCAGCGTGATGGTCGCCAGAAAGAGCATGGCAAATCAGTACGGCATTTGAACGAGACTCGTTCAATTCACCGTATGTTTCATAGATCAAATCATATTGCGACAAGGTCTTACCGCAATCTAATTTTAATGCTTGATCAAAGTGTTGGAGTTTGGGCTCAACTAGCCCAACAGAATCAGCTAACACGCTAAAGATAATTCCTATATCAAAGGCCTTTCTATAATCGTGCGAGTGTAAACGTGCTGCATGTGGAGCGCAACTTGACCCGTTAGATAATGACCTTATGTGTTGGAGTGCGCCTCTAACTGCTTCGCGATCGAATGCGTCAATGCAAGTTGCTGTTTAAGCATATCGATACGCTTCTGCATAGTAGAACACTCTTCCCGCTGACTTTTCTTCTCTTGCGCTAAACTCTGGAAGCTTTCCATTTGTTGTCGAAGCGCTTCTTTTTGTTCAACGGTATATTGCATCAGAGGTAGTAGAGCATCATCGGCCCAACAAGCTGCCTGTTCGGCTAACTCTTCATACACCTTACGAACATCTTGAACGAATGCATTTTTAAAGTGCTTGATGACTAATGTCTGCTCTGTCATCAAGAGCTTAGGATTTCTTCGATAACGTACAAACTTAGCTTTGATTACAGAAAGCTTCTGTCGATATTTTTTAATCGAAAAGCGAGTCGGATGAAGATGGTCTGCTTGATGATCGTGTTTAAAACGAGCGTACATTGAATCAACCATCTTTTCCGCGACACGTATTTCAACCATAAGATTGTCAAAGACACGATCTACGTCGTAAAAGAAGCGGCGCATCGCTTCGATCAATCCTTTTGTACTCCATGCATCTTGCATCGCTCTGCGAATATCGTCGGCAAGTGCATCAAACTTATCGAGATGAACAAGATCATGGAGGATTTCTTTCTGCGACATCATCAAACGTCGACTTGAACGCAAAGCAACGAGTTTTCTATAGAACTCAGCATGATCTTGTTGTGTTTGATCAGCAATATCATTCAGAGATGACTCAGCATCTTCATTGCGTTCATGCGCTAGTAAATGTTCTTTTGCGCGAACTAGCTGATGCCGTATTACTTTTTCACTGCTCTGTACTAAAGAACTGATATCAGAAATAGCTGAGCTGTAGAGTAAACATTCACGCTCGTTAACCAACTGCTCTATCAGCAAGTTTTCAAATTTTTGGAGGCCACTTTTCTGACCTAGCGCATCATCTTGTTTTACTTTTGCATGTAATGCTTTCTTTGCTGAAACTGGCAACACATGCTCTGCGGCAATACAAAGCTTTCTAGCAGTATCCTGCTTCACTGACTCAATCGCTGCAGCCGTATACGTCTCGCCCTGTAAGTCGTCCCACAAGACATCAATTTTATTCAATAAGGCATAACAGTATTTTTCTGAAGCCTCTCCGTTCGGAGAGATATATTGATTCCAAATCGCCATATCGCTCGCAGTTACACCAGCATCAGCTGAAAGCAAAAACACAACCGCTTGTGCATTTGGAATCATACTCACTGTCAACTCAGGCTCCGAACCCAACGCGTTTAATCCCGGAGTATCTAAAATACGCACACCTTGTTGTAGCAAAGGATGCTTTAGACTGAGCTGCGCATGACGCCATCGAGGAATAATAACCTTCTCGGGGTTTTCAAGATCTTGCTCTTGCATTGATTCTTCAAACCCCAAGGCAAGCGCTTCGTCTTTACTAACTGACACAACCTCAGCCA
>NZ_LWFH01001162.1:0-1316 GCF_001635725.1 Oleiphilus sp. HI0066 | reverse complement strand
TCGCAGTCTGGCAAAGGCAGCACCTTCACCATCCGATTACCACTCACACTAGCAATTCTTGATGGACAACTCATCCGAGTTGGCAGCGATGTCTTTATTTTCCCTCTGGTCTCAATTGTTGAGTCTATTCAGTCTTATGATCAAATGATTCATCGTGTTTCATCAGGCTGTGAGGTCTTGCGCTTGCGGGATGAATACGTACCAATTGTGCGCCTTTGGGATATCTTCAGCATTAAGCCTGATTCAGAAAAGCTTGAAGATGGTCTGCTTGTCGTCGTTGAGGGTGACAACATGAAAATTGCCGTACTCGTCGATGACTTACTAGCTCAGCAACAGGTGGTGATCAAAAGTCTTCAGGAAAACTATCGTTCTGTCGATGGAATTTCTGGTGCCACTATTTTGGGGGGATGGCACTGTCTCACTAATTCTTGATATTGGCGGCTTGATAAAATTGTCTGGCGTGAGTCGAGACGAATACAAGAAACACGTCAACGAAGATGACTCGGCTGCGGCCTAGGGCGAGATAAGGAGAGCAGTAATGGCTAAGCAAACAGAAATTGAAGCTCCAAACAATGATGATGGCATTCATGCGCAGGCAGAATTGGCTGAGCAATATTTGACCTTCTATATGAAGGAAGAAGAATTTGGCGTCAATATATTATCTGTTCAAGAAATTCGTGGCTGGGAGGCTGTTACGCGCATTCCCAATTCACCAGGCCATGTTTTGGGCGTTATGAACTTGCGTGGGACTGTTGTTCCTGTGATTGACCTGCGTATGAGCTTTGGCTTGACCGATTTAACGTACGACGATGCGACTGTCGTCATTATTTTGAATGTCGAATGTTCTAACTCAAATAAAGTGATGGGAGTGGTCGTCGACGCCGTGTCAGATGTTCATAACTTCTCTGACAAAGATATTCAGCCCGCACCCGAGTTAAGTAACAAAGCCCAAGGTCAGTACGTCAAAGGTTTGGGCAGTACAGAAGAACATATGGTCATTTTGTTAGATCTAAACGAAGGCCTCATTCAAGATCAAAAGGCATTGCTAAGTATTCACTGATTCAAAGGGACGAGAGCACGTGGGAGCCAACGCGAAAAAGATTGATCGCGAATTCTTCATGTCAGAGAAAGATTTTTCTGAGATCAGTAAACTTGCTTATTCTTATACAGGTATCGTTCTGGGTGACCATAAACAAGACATGGTTTATGGCCGTCTCGCTCGTCGGATGCGGGAACTTAACCTAAGTGAGTTTGGAGAGTATTGCGAAATTATTCGCAATCCAAAGCATCCAGAAGTCAGTTTATTTATCAACGCA
>NZ_LWFH01001161.1:0-1440 GCF_001635725.1 Oleiphilus sp. HI0066 | reverse complement strand
ACTATCCATTCGAAGAAGATTGCATCCATTGGCACGAAACCGCAAAGGCAGCTGCTGACCCTTTTGGCGAAAACGTATACGACGAACATAAGCGCTGGTGTGATGAGTATTTTTATTTAAAACATCGTGAGGAAACACGCGGTGTTGGCGGTTTATTTTTCGATGATTTGAACGAATGGGGCTTTGAGCGTTCTTTTGCTTATATGCAAGCGGTAGGTGATAGCTACACAAAAGCTTATGTCCCAATTATTCAGAAACGAAAAGACCATGAATATGGTGAGCGCCAACGTGACTTTCAATTATATCGCCGCGGTCGCTATGTTGAGTTCAATTTAGTGTTTGATCGTGGGACATTGTTTGGTTTGCAGTCGGGCGGACGAACAGAATCAATTTTGATGTCACTACCTCCGCTTGTTAAGTGGGGATACAACTGGCAAGCAGAAGAGGGCTCAGAAGAAGCGCGACTTAATGCATTTTTATCGCCACGAGATTGGTTGAAGGGGTAGTACAAATATGGATCGTTATGCGGTGATTGGAAATCCAATTGAACACAGTAAATCCCCATTTATTCATGCCCAGTTTGCGAATAAAACTGGCGAACAGCTTGTATATGAGCGAATCTTGGGCCGTATCGATGCTTTTGAGGAAGACGTAAAAGACTTCTTTTCAGACGCTAATAACAAAGGTTTAAACGTAACTGTTCCATTCAAAGAAAAAGCCTTTGCAATGTGTGACGTTCTCAGTCCTCGGGCTCAAATTGCCGAAGCGGTAAATACGCTCTACATGAAAGATGGCAAACTTTATGGCGACAATACCGATGGGTGCGGGCTAGTACGAGATATTCAAGAGAATTTTCAGGTCTCGTTGGCAGGAAAGCGCGTCTTACTGATTGGTGCAGGGGGGGCATCTAAGGGTGTTTTACTCCCGATTCTTGAGGCAGCTCCAAGTCAGTTGGTAGTTAGCAACAGAACTTTTTCTAAAGCTGAACAGCTTGTCGGCCGATACAAACAAAGACCTGAAATTGTTGCATGCGGTGCAGAGTTAACAGCAGAGAGTTTTGACGATTTATCGAGTGCATTTGATCTGGTGATCAATGGAACTTCTGCTAGCCTTTCAGGAGAGCTTCCGAAAATTTCTTCTGAGATCTTTTCAAGCGAAACGCATGTTTACGACATGATGTACGGGGACCAAGAGACGGTCTTCAATTGTTGGGCCAAAGACAGCGGCGCAACAATGACCATGGATGGTTTAGGTATGCTTGTAGAACAGGCGGCGGAAGCATTTCGTGTGTGGCGAAATGTTCAACCTAATACCGCGCATTGTATTGCAGCACTACGATAACGATCGGCATAAAACGAAAGCAGGTAAAGTATGGATTTAGCGACCCTGATAGGGATGCTAGCTGGTGCGGCAGTTATTATCGGCGCAATTTTGCTGAAC
>NZ_LWFH01001160.1:0-1410 GCF_001635725.1 Oleiphilus sp. HI0066 | reverse complement strand
TAAAAATCATGTGAATTGCCTCTTACAAAACTGTTTTTATTCTGTCGGTTACCAAGCTTAAAGTCGTGCCACGCCAAAGGTATTCGGGCGTAGAGTTCGACGTTTTTCTTCGTCACAAATATCTAACAAAAATGCTAATACTTTTCGGGTGTCACGTGGGTCGATAAGTCCATCATCCCAAAGCCTTGCCGTGCCATATAGTGAGGTTGAACCTTTATCCAATTTGTCGGCAGTAGCTTTTTCTAAAACGTCTAACATTGCGGGATCTGCTTCTTTACCCATTTTGGCGTGCTTGTCTTCGGTAACAATACGCAAGACCTTGCCAGCTTGCGCTCCACCCATTACGGCCGTTCTACTGTTTGGCCAAGCGAAGATAAAACGAGGGTCTAATCCGCGCCCACACATTGCATAGTTACCTGCGCCGTAAGAGCCGCCAACCACGATGGTAAGTTTCGGTACGCTTGCGTTAGCCACGGCTTGCAGCATCTTAGAGCCGTGTTTGATAACGCCATTTTGTTCTGCATCGGTACCAACCATAAATCCGGTTGTATTATGGAAGAACAATAGGCTTGTGCCGGACTGCTCGCATAGTTGGATAAACTGCGCAGCTTTTGCCGCACCTTTTGGTGTGATTGGCCCATTGTTACCAATCAGCCCGCATGCATGGCCTTCAATTTTTAAGAAGCCACAAACGGTTTGATTATCGAACTCGGGTTTGAAATCGACGAAGTCAGATGAATCCGCAATACGCGCAACGATCTCACGCACGTCATAAGGTCGTTTGCTATCACTTGGAACAACGCCGATAAGCTCGTCAGGACTATATTTTGGTTCTTCCCATTGTCGTTCTGCTTTAGGGCTGAGTTGCTCGTTCCATGGTACTTGTTTGACCATGTCGCGCATCATACGAATGCCGTCGGAATCATCTTCAGCGAGAAACTCTGCGGTACCTGCGGTTTGTGCGTGCATCTCCGCACCACCTAGCTCTTCATCGGTAGCAATTTCACCGGTTGCTGCTTTAAGTAGAGGAGGTCCTGCTAAGAACATTTTGGCCTGTTCTTTTACCACAATAGAGTAATCGGAAAGACCTGGTTGGTAAGCTCCACCTGCCGTCGCATTACCATGTACAATCGTGAACTGCGGGATACCTGCTGCGGACAAACGAGCTTGATTCGCAAAACCGCGCGCACCATGCACAAAGACATCGGTTGCATAGTTTAAGTTGGCGCCGCCACTTTCAGCCATCGTGACAATCGGCAATTTATTCTCTTTTGCGATCTCTTGAAGACGCAATGTTTTCTCGAGCCCCGTAGGTGAGATGGTGCCACCCTTGATCGCGCTATTGCTTGCTACGACCAAACAGCGGATGCCGCAAACGTACCCGATGCCAGCGATGACGCCACCGCCAGC
>NZ_LWFH01001159.1:0-1793 GCF_001635725.1 Oleiphilus sp. HI0066 | reverse complement strand
AGTTGAGCCAAGTTTTGTGATGTACAAAATGATCTCGGCTTTTGTTGGTGTGCCATACACTGGCGTGGATCTGAACGCCGATTTCTCAATTAATCTAGCCGCTACCTTATCGGCAATTCAAGAGCATGACCCAGCCGTTATTTTTTTAGCTGCGCCCAATAACCCGACAGGCAATGTGTTCTCTGAAGAAGATTTGCAGGCAATTATCGACGCCGCAAATGGCCTTGTTGTGCTTGATGAAGCCTACATGGCATTTACCGATAGTGATTTATTGTCTTACGTGTCGCGTTACCCAAATGTAGTTGTAATGCGAACCTTCTCGAAGGTCGGTTTAGCAGGTTTGCGCCTTGGCTTCATGGTGGGTAGCAGTACTTGGCTTAATGAATTTGAGAAGCTTCGTTTGCCATACAATATCAATGTGTTAACACAGGCCAGTGCTAGTTTAGCTATCAAGCACTACGACAAACTAGCGGCTCAATGTGAGTTGCTTAAGACTGCTCGATCTGAGTTACTCGCTTCCTTGGCGGATATTGATGGTCTGGAAGTTTTCCCTAGCGAAGCGAATTTCGTGCTCGTGCGCTGCAGTAATGGTGGAGCACGAAGTGTTTTTGAAGCAATGAAGACTCAGGGCGTGCTCATAAAGTGTTTGGATGGAGGGCATCCTCTACTAGCTGAGTGTTTGCGATTAACGGTCGGTACCGTCCAGCAAAACGAAGAAATGATTGTGGCGCTTAAGAAAGCATTGGCTTAGGGATTTCGGAGGGCAAGAAATGATCGAACGTATTGAGTTAGAGAAATATTTAGCAGACCTTCTCAGTATCTCGAGCATTCGAGACTATTGCCCAAATGGTCTTCAAGTCGAAGGTGCTAGTCAGATTTCAAAAATCGTCGGTGGTGTGACTGCGTCTCAAGACCTAATTGATGTTGCCATCAAAGAAAACGCCGATGCGATCTTGGTTCATCACGGTTACTTCTGGAAAGGTGAGTCAGAGGCTATTACGGGTATTAAGCGCAATCGAATTAAGGCCTTACTTGATCACGATATTAATCTATTTGCGTATCACCTTCCGCTAGATGTGCATCCTACACTGGGCAATAATGCTGAGTTAGGTCGTTTGCTTGGTTTCGAAACCAGCGGCGGGATGGAACCAGATAATAAGTTTAGTGTTGGGTTAGTGGGTTCTCTACCAACACCTATGGTGTTAAGCGATTTAACTAAGCATGTGAGCGCTGTGTTGGGACGTGATGCGCTGAGTATTGGTGCTTCAGATAAAGAAATCAAAACGGTTGCTTGGTGTACCGGTGGTGCGCAGAGCATGATTGATAAGGCGGTAGCGCTTGGTGTAGATGCATATATCAGTGGTGAGATTTCAGAACCGACTGTGCACATTGCGCGTGAAACGGGAGTGGCTTATATCTCGGCTGGCCATCATGCTACCGAACGATATGGCGCAAAAGCGCTAGGTGAGTATTTACAGGATAAGTTTGATCTCGATTTCGTTTTTGTTGATATCGATAATCCAGTCTGACGCTTAAGCGTCAGACGTTGGGCGTTTTTGTTCTTCGCCTTTATATTGCTGCTCTAAATCTTCGTTAAATTCATTAGGCGCATTTTGTTGCCCTTCAAAGCCATAACCCTCAGACAGCGTACCTTCTTCTTCAGGCTTATCTTTCGGTGCGTAATCCATTGGTGGTGTAACGTCATTATTAGCTATGTCGATCGTGTGGCCTCGGTGAGAGGGCGTTTTGCTTGCGTTGAAGCTTAGCGATAACACGCTTTCTATCTCGTCATC
>NZ_LWFH01001158.1:0-1488 GCF_001635725.1 Oleiphilus sp. HI0066 | reverse complement strand
GGCCAATATACTTCTGGGATATAAATCAGCTCTGAGTTTAAGAAGTTACGGCGGATTTGAGAGGCATTGGCTGCTTCGCGTTGCAAATCAAGTTCATCGAATATGGTTTTTTCATAATCGAGAACAATTTGTTGAGCGCGTAAGCGTTTGCCGTTTTTCCATAAAGCTTCAAGCAAGTATGCAAATAGCTTCATGAGCGACAAATCTTGCTGAATAGTCTTCTTAATGTTTGGACGAATGACTTTAACAATCACTTCCTGTCCGTTAGGCAACTGCGCACTATGCACTTGAGCAATAGACGCTGAGGCCATGACGTCTTCATCGAATCGTGAAAACACCTCAGAGACAGGTCGGCCTAAACCCTTTTCAATAAGTAGAATCGACTCTTTCTGACTAAAGGGAGGTACTTGGTCTTGTAGCTTTTTCAGCTCATTGGCTAACTCGTCATCTAATAAGTCACGACGCGTTGAAAGCAGCTGCCCAAATTTAATAAAAATCGGGCCGAGAGTTTCAATGGCTAATCTCAGACGAACGGCTTTTGAATGCTTAGGTCTTGGAAACAACTGCCAAGGAGCCAGAATAAGCAGTAATCGCAGTGAGGTAGGGAGCGAAGTTAGTGGAAGAAAGTCATCTAAGCGATAACGGCAAGTCACCCATAATATTTTGAAGGCCCTGCTTAACTTTTTAGTTCCTAAGTCGGCAGCCAAACTAACCTCGCTTGATGCGTTTCGAAAGTGATCTTACTCTTGCTTCTAGACGATCTCCGGCCAAACGGAGTTGGTCTATCGCTTCGAATTGCTTGTTGGCTAATGCGCGAGAAGGAAGTAAACGAAGTTCGTATTTTACGAACTCTTCTAGGTCTTTCACGAAGTTTTTGCTGAAGGTCTTTGCAATGGTGATGCTTTGTTTTGCGCCGCTGCTGATAAATTTTGCTGGTGTATCGCCAATGAAGTTAGCTAGCAAGCCTTCCCAGTCGATATCTAAATTATCTGCAAAACGCTGAATTTGTTGTGCGCGTACGGCATCACCAGTAAACGCAAGGTCGCCTGAGTTCAGTAGAGTGGCAGTGTCTCTATAAGCGGCCAATTTTAATAGTCCTGACAGGCTGGCGGTCATGGTGACTGTTGGAGCTTGCTCTGCAGATAAAAGTAAGATGCGATTGTTTTTTGCGCCAATGAATAGCGATTGATTTAGATTGCTAATACGTAGTTCGAGCACACAGCCATTAAGAGGCTTTAGTTTTTGTTCTGAACCTGGATCCATAGATAAGGTAGCGTTGAGTGTTTTCTCAACGCTAGGTGCGAACTGTTGGAATAAAGGTTGGCTAAAGATGTTCACTACGCCTTTACTCCGGTGTGTAGAGCAACAATGCCGCCAGTCATATTTTGATAGCGCGTATTAACGAATCCTGCCTCATCCATCATACCCTTCAAGGTTTCTTGGTCTGGATGCATACGAATAGATTCAGCTAGGTATTTATAGCTTTCA
>NZ_LWFH01001157.1:0-1781 GCF_001635725.1 Oleiphilus sp. HI0066 | reverse complement strand
CAGTGTTAATCTTCATAGCTTAATTCAATCAACAGTTCAGTCTGGCCAACCATAAGGTGTTAATGATCAATGAGCCACCCGCAATTTGAATTTGTAAGAAAACAACGTATTGAATCTCTCGCCGTAGATGCTGAAGAGTACGTGCACAAAGGCACCGGAGCACGACATTTACACTTTGCTTCAGAGAACGATGAGAATGTTTTCTTGGTAGGACTAAAGACTGTTCCGACTGACAATACAGGTGTGGCGCATATCCTTGAGCACACTGCATTGTGTGGTAGCGAAAAATATCCGGTACGCGATCCATTTTTTATGATGATTCGCCGCTCTCTGAACACCTTCATGAATGCCTTTACTAGCAGTGATTGGACGGCTTATCCTTTCGCGAGTAAGAACAAAAAAGACTTTAATAACCTCTTAGATGTGTATCTAGATGCGGTCTTTTTCTCGCGCTTGGACGAGATGGACTTTCTTCAAGAAGGGCATCGCGTAGAATTTGAAGAGGAAGGTAACGCAGATTCGCCATTGGTCTATAAAGGTGTTGTGTATAACGAGATGAAAGGCGCAATGAGTTCGCCGGTGAGCCAACTTTGGCAGACACTCACTCGTTATGTGTTTCCAACTTCGACTTACCATTACAACAGTGGTGGTGATCCCGAACATATTACCGACCTCACTTATGATCAGCTGAAAGCTTTCTATCGCAAGCATTATCATCCGAGTAATGCGGTATTTATGACCTTCGGTGATATCACAGCCGAAGAGCATCAAGAGACATTCCACAACAATGTCTTATCGCGTTTTGAGCGTTCAAATGATCTAGCTATTGTGACTGACGAAAAACGCTATTGTGCGCCGCTCACTGTCGTTGAAAATTACCCAATTGATGAAAACGATGGTATTGAAAATAAAACACACATCGTGATGTCTTGGTTGCTCGATCACAGCTTTGATTTAGAAAGCAATCTTGAAGCGCACTTGTTGTCGAACGTGTTGTTCGAGAACTCTGCAGCGCCATTGCAGAAAGCACTCGAGCAAACTGAACTAGGGCAGGCACCATCACCGTTGTGTGGACTTGAAGACTCTAATAAAGAAATGTTGTTTGCTTGTGGCATTGAGGGAAGCGAGCCGGAGCGCGTCGCAGAGTTCGAAAAGCTTGTGATTTCTGTTCTCGAAGATGTGGCACAGAACGGTGTTCCGCAAGAGCGACTAGAGGCTGTTCTTCATCAGTTAGAACTGAGTCAGCGAGAGATCTCTGGTGATAGCTACCCATATGGTCTGCAGTTGATTTTGGCAGGGTTGTCGCCGATGTTGCATGGCGGGGATCCGGTCGCACTACTTGATTTAGATCCTGTTTTAGAGCGCCTACGCGAACAGATTAAAGATCCTGATTATATCCAGTCACGAGTGAAGAGACTGCTGCTTAATAACGCGCATCGCGTGACTTTGGTAATGAAACCAAATCAAGGCTTTGATGCTGTTCGTGCGAGTCTGGTTGAAGATGAGCTCGCTGCGAAAAAGTCAGCAATGAGCCCTGAAGAGTTAGAAAATGTTGAGAGCAAAGCGAAAGCGCTCAAAGCTCGACAAGAAGCGAAAGACGATGAATCTATCTTGCCTAAAGTTGGTATCGAAGATGTTCCGAGTGAGCTTTACAGGCCACAAGGTACGATTGTAGGGGGTGCGTCTAAGCTGACGCAATATGAGCAAGGCACGAATGGTCTTATTTACCAGCAAGTCATTTTCGACTTGCCTGCCTTGTCTGAACAAGAGCAGCAATTGCT
>NZ_LWFH01001156.1:0-32766 GCF_001635725.1 Oleiphilus sp. HI0066 | reverse complement strand
GGCTCTCCGGCGGCAGGTATAACAATAGATGGATACGAGTCGCTACCTTTTCGAGACGGTGATGTTGATGGGCAAGACCAAGGAAGTGCTCCTTTGGATTCTGCTTTAGCTGATCAGGTTGAGGCTTGGGCTGATGAGCGGCGCAATTCATCAGGCTCTGGGTTTGAGGTGGGTTTCGTTGATGAGTTGCCTGCTGCGGTAATCGAACAGGCCGTTCAAGAAGAGTCTGCTGCTATTCAAACTGTGATCAATGCAGATGACCCTGAGGGTGAAACTGACGAGCCAGATTTTGAGGTAAATCGAGTCGATCGTTTGTTCGAGGCGCGTTCTAATGAGCTTGGCCCTACTAGGTTTGTTTTAGATAGAGATTTCGATCGCCGCGCGTCGATTAATGTTGATCCGAATGATTTTGATCGAAATGCGGGGGATGCTTATGTGTTCAACGTTGATTCAGCCAATTCCAATCGAAGAACAGCAGTGAGAGACGAGTTTAAGCCTCTCTTCTAGCGCGCTTACCTGTTTATTGCCAATTAAAAACTTGCGATCTATTTGTTAGTGATTACACTACGTGCCGAGCTTGCTGGACAATCGCTTCTTTCGAGAAGAGGAAAGTCCGGGCTCCATAGAGCAGAGTGCCAGGTAATCCCTGGGGGGCGCGAGCCTACGGAAAGTGCAGCAGAAAGTATACCGCCAGCATTGTTGGTAAGGGTGAAAAGGTGCGGTAAGAGCGCACCGCGCGACTGGTAACAGTTCGTGGCGATGGTAAACCCCACTCGGAGCAAGACCAAATAGAAACCCTAAGGTGTGGCTCGCGCTGGGTTTGGGTAGGTTGCTTGAGCCTGATGGTGACGTCAGGCCTAGATGAATGATTGTCCTCGACAGAACCCGGCTTATAGGCAAGCTCAAAATTCCTCTTTATAGTTGAACTCCCTTCTTTCCTTTCCTTAATCGTTCAAAACATTCTTAAACTTAAAGTAATTTCTAGAATAGATCTTTATGCTACTGAAATAATTGAAAAAAACACTTCGCGACTTGTTGTTTTTCTCCGGTTCATCTCCTCAAACCCCTTTAACGGTGCTGCTTTCCCTCATTTTGCTTACGAAATTTGCTTGATTTAGCACTATTGAGTTTCTATAGTGGGAAAAAGTAGTGAAAGGTGGGTTTTTTTGGTATTTTTTACCAAATTATAATAATTCAGGGGTTTGAAGGGTGTTTTTAGGCAGCCACGCAATCAACATGGACGCAAAAGGTCGTATGGCGATTCCGACGAAGATTCGGGAATCGCTTTCGTCTTTTTGTGGTGGCCGTGTGGTAGTGACTGCACATACCGAAGAGCGTTGCTTGTTGGTTTATCCAGAAAATCAGTGGCAAGAGCTTCTTCCTAAACTCGAAGCACTTCCTAGTTTCAATAAAGCCTCTCGAAGAATTCAGCGACTCATGATCGGTTATGCAACGCCATTAGAAATGGATGCAAATGGACGCATTCTTTTGCCTACGCCTCTGCGCGAATATGCTGGGCTTGAAAAGAAAACCATGTTGATTGGTCAAGGTAAGAAATTTGAATTGTGGAGTGAGCAACGTTGGATTGATTGGCTTGATGCTGACGAGTCTGATGATGATATTCCAGAACAATTAAATAACTTGTCGCTATAGCTATGACTGACTCTGCCCATATTACAGTGCTTCTTAATGAAGCCGTTGATGCGCTTATAGGCAATGAAGAAGGACTATATGTTGATGGAACCTTTGGCAGAGGTGGGCATAGCCGTCTCATTTTAAGTCGTTTGTCAGAATCAGGGCGTTTGGTTGGAGTTGATAAAGATCTAGCTGCTATTGAGGTTGCAAACAAACTTCATGATGAAGACGCCCGTTTTGAGATAGAGCATGGCTCGTTTGTCGATATTCCACTGTATTTAGCTAAGCGTGGTGATGAGTTGGCAGATGGAGTATTGGTTGATCTAGGTGTTTCGTCACCGCAGTTGGACGAAGCTGATCGAGGTTTTAGTTTTATGAACGACGGCCCTCTTGATATGCGCATGGATACCAGTGCTGGTGTTAGTGCTCAGCAGTGGCTCGCAGAAGTCGAAGAGCAAGGGTTGGTGCGTGTACTAAGAGATTATGGTGAAGAGCGTTTTGCTAAGCGCATAGCTGCTGCAATCGTCGAGGCGAGATCTAAGCAAGTCATTGATACCACCTTGAAGCTTGCAAATATTGTGTCTGAAGCGAATCCCGCATGGGAGAAGCATAAGCATCCAGCGACGAGAGCTTTTCAGGCAATACGTATTGAGATTAACAAAGAATTAGCTGATTTAGAGTTGTTCCTTGAGTGCGCTGTGAGTGCATTGAAAGTAGGTGGTCGCCTTGTGGTTATTAGCTTTCACTCACTGGAAGATCGAATGGTCAAGCGGGCGATGAAAAAATTAGCGAAAGGGGATGAGCCGCCACCGGGCGTCCCTGTTTTAGAAAGTGATATAACGCGACGGTTTAAGTTGATGAGTAAGGCCATTAAGCCGAGCAAAGAAGAGATTGAACAAAATCCACGATCCCGTAGCGCAGTGATGCGCGTGTTGGAGAAGCTGAGTGATGAATGAATACTTAAGATTTTTCCTGCGTGCGCGACATGCTGAATCCTTAAAAGGCACTGTTAAGCCTCTGTTTGATGCAGGTCTCAGTGAAGACGGGGTTGCTCAGCGACTTCAAGCTATCTGGCAAGTGTTGCCGGTCAAAGAATTGTTGCTGTCGATGGGTTTGGTGTTGGTAATGACATTAACGGCACTTGGTGTTGTGTATTCGTCGCATATTTCACGCGAACTATTCGCTGAGCAAGCTTTGCTTCAAGAGCGTAATGATCAGCTTCAGTTGGAATGGGCGCAGTTGCTTTTAGAGCAGAGTGCATTTGCCTCTCCAGGGCAGATTGAAAGCGTCGCGACGCAAGAATTAGAAATGGTGCTACCTAATGTAAGCGCCATCGAGTTAGTACAATAATTGGGATATCGAAGTGAGTGATAAGCCTTTAACAAACACACATATTGTAATGTGGCGCTATTATGCGTTACTTGCGATTTTGTGCTTGGTTGTTTTGACCTTGATGGGTCGGGCTGTGCACTTGCACATCTTCGAACAAAGCTTTTTATCGCATCAAGGCGATGTGCGCTCCATTCGTCTTGAGCGCTTAGATGCACACCGAGGCACAATATCTGACCGATATGGTGAGCCTCTGGCAATAAGTGCAGCGGTCGAAACCATTTATGCAAATCCAACCCAAGTCAAACTTGGGGATGAAGAATATGCTCAGCTTGCCGCCGCGCTTGGAGTGAATAAACGTTGGCTCAAACGGCGGCTTGAAAGTAATCGAGACAAGCAGTTCGTTTATCTCAAAAGAAAAGCAGCACCTCACGAAGCCCAGCAAGCATTGCAGCTGGGTTTTTCTGGTATTTACAGCCGCAGAGAATACAAGCGATTTTACCCTGCAGGTGAAGTCGCTTCACACATTGTGGGCTTCTCAAATATCGATGAAAAAGGCCAAGAGGGTATCGAACTCGCGTATGACGAGTGGTTAACTGGTCGAGAGGGTAAGCACCGTGTTTTGAAGAACCGTGCCGGTCAAGTTATTAAAGACTTAGGTGTCGTAGAGCTGGCGCAGTCGGGTAATGACATTAGCCTTTCGATTGATATGCGCCTGCAATATCTTGCTTACCGAGAGTTGAAGGCTGCTGTAGATATCCACCGTGCAAGAGCGGGGTCAGTTGTGGTTCTAGATATCGAAACCGGTGAAGTCTTAGCAATGGTGAATCAGCCATCTTACAACCCGAATAATCGATCAAATCTCAACGTGTCACATCTGCGTAATCGAGCTATTACGGACCTATTTGAGCCGGGCTCGACCATGAAGCTTGTGACCTTGGCTTCGGCTCTAGAGTCTGAGAAATACGCACTCAACAGTAGTGTTGAAACCTCTCCAGGTTTTTTACGTTTAGGCGGTCGCTCAATACGTGATCATAGAGATTACGGCCGTTTGAGCTTGCTAGAAGTGATCGCTAAATCAAGTAATGTCGGAACAAGTAAATTGGCGCTTGATCTGGGTCCAGAGGCTTTGTGGGATTCGTTTTATGCGCTTGGTTTGGGGCAAGGTACAGGTATTGGATTTCCGGGTGAAAACATCGGGCAATTACCTAATCCTTTCAATATGCAGCCGGTTGAATTGGCTGCAATGTCATACGGTTACGGTTTGAGTACGACTGCTCTTCAGCTTGCTCAGGCCTATATGGTTTTGGGGAATGGCGGATTGAAGCCATCCTTAAGTCTTATCAAGAAAGAGTCAAAAGAACCTGTGGAGCGAGTATTGCCGGAGTCTGTGTCGAATGAGCTCTTAAAAGCCATGCGCGCAACGGTTGAAAAAGGTGGGACGGGAACGCGAGCGCAGGTGCCTCTTTATAGTGTTGGTGGCAAAACAGGTACTGTTCATACAGTAGGAAGAGATGGTTATAACGCAGAAGAGTACAAAGCCCTATTTGCAGGTGTAGCGCCAATTAATGATCCAAAAATCGCAACCGTTGTTGTGATTGATGCGCCTGCAGGCGCTGAATATTACGGCGGTGAAGTTGCCGCGCCAATATTCTCACGTGTCGTAGATGGTGCGATGCGAATTTTGAGTGTCGAACCAGACAAGTTCTCCCAGCTTATGCACGTTAACAAGGTTGAGTCTTCGTTAGCAGGAGGTCGCGGTTGATATGAATAAAGCACGCCAATATCACTCGGATTTAGCAAGTCTTTTGCTCGGCATACAGCATGTCCCCTCTGCATTGAACACTCAAATACATGGGCTTGTTTCCGATAGTCGGAAAGTTAAGCAAGGCGATTTATTCCTTGCCTTACCAGGTATAAATTCTCCTGCAAGTACCTATGTGCAAGATGCGATCGAACGCGGTGCTGCTGCTGTGCTGATTGATTGTAATGCAAACGAAGCGAATGACCTGACCGTACATGAGGATGGTCGTGCGATTGAATTGTTTGTTCCTAATTTAAGTAATTTCGTGGGTGAAATTGCGCATCGGTTCTTTCATAAGCCTAGTGAAGAGCTTCAAGTAATCGGTGTGACTGGTACGAACGGAAAGACGTCTGTCGTGAATTATATCGCGCAGTTTTTTGCATCATTAGGCGTTTCCTCTGCTGTCATTGGGACACTAGGATATGGTTTGTGTGCCCGTGATGAGGAGTTAACTGATACCGGCCATACCACGCCGAGTGTTGTTGATGTGCATAAGTACTTGGCAAATCTTCGTGATGCGGGTGCTGAGCTAGTCGCGATGGAAGTTAGCTCGCACGGTCTAGATCAAGGTCGTGTTGATGGCGTGCGATTTGAAGGTGCTGTGTTTACCAATTTAAGCCGTGATCACTTGGATTATCATCAGACCATGGCTGAATATGCCAAGGCGAAGGCGCGTTTGTTTGCGAGCGAAGGTTTGCGCTATGCAGTAATTAATGCTGACGATGAATACGCTAGCGTGATGTTTCAAGCTTTGCGACCTGAAGTTCGGAAGTTACGATTCTCATTGAATGGCTCAGCCGAAGTGTTGGTGAAAGATTTTCAGTTGGGAATGACGACAACAGCGAAAATAGAAGTGGCTGACAAGATTATTGATCTTAACAGTGACCTCCTTGGGCAATTTAACCTCTACAACGTGATGGCGGTATTAGGAGTAGCACTTGCGAAGCTGTGCTCGGTGATTGAGTTAAATGCAATCAATCAGTTAAAAGCCGTTAAGGGAAGAATGGAGCTGCATCGCGTTACTGATAAACCAGCGCTTGTTGTTGACTATGCTCATACACCAGATGCTTTAGAGAACGTACTTCAAACCATCCGTAATTTGGAGCCAAAACGCATACATGTTGTATTTGGTTGTGGTGGTGATCGTGATCAAGGAAAGCGCGCACAGATGGGCTTGATCGCAAAAGAATTTGCGGATGTCTGCGTTATTACTAGCGATAACCCTCGCACTGAAGATCCCGAGCAAATTATTTCTCAAATCGCGAGTGTGTTTTCTGATCAAGACGATGTTATTTGTATCGCGGATCGAGCTCAGGCAATTTCCCATGCGTATCACAGCGCTTCAGTTGATGACGTTGTTCTTATCGCCGGCAAAGGGCATGAAGATTACCAAGAAGTGAATGGCGTGCGCTCATATTTTAGCGACAGCGATTGTTGCGATCACTTATTGGCTGAAGAGGTGCAGAAATGATTGCATCAATGGCTTTAAGCACGTTAGGGGATATGACGCGCGGTGCTTTGATCGGCAATGACGTTGAATTTACCGGCGTTAGCACTGATTCGCGAACGATCAAAGACGGTGATTTATACCTTGCTTTACGCGGTGAACAATTCGATGGACACGGTTTTGTAGATCAAGTCAGCGACCGAGCTGTTGCAATAGTCGTTGAGGAAAAGCAAAGCGTTTCGCTACCGCAACTCATTGTAGGCGATAGCCGTGAAGCGCTAGGTTTTATCGGTCGATATTGTCGAGATCAATTCGATGCACCCGTTATCGCAATTACAGGAAGTTCGGGCAAAACAACTACACGCAAAATGCTGTCTGCGATTATGGCGATGGTTGGCGAGGTTGGCGCAACTAAGGCGAATGAAAATAATGAAATTGGTGTGCCGAAAACACTAATGTCATTACAGCAAGAGCAGTGTTCTGCGGTTATTGAACTTGGTGCTCGACATATTGGTGATATCGCTTATCTAGGGCGTTTTGTGCACCCAGATGTGTCGATTCTGTTAAATGCTGGCTCCGCACATATTGGCGAGTTTGGCGGCTATGAAAATATCGTCAAAGGTAAGGGTGAGATATACGACGTACTCTCTGATGAAGGTGTTGCAGTCGTTAATATTGATGACAAGGCTCATAAAACTTGGCTGAAAAAATTAGATGGTAAGCGTGTACTTACATATTCGATTGAGTCTGATTCCGCTGATGTATATGCCAAGAATATCTCATTGCATGCCAGTGCAGCCGTGTTTGATCTCTGTTTTGAAGATGACTGCGTTAGAGTCAGTTTAAATGCAGGTGGTGTTCACAATGTGTCAAATGCATTGGCATGTGCAGCTGCTGCTATTGCTCTGCGCGTTTCAATGGAAGATATCGCGCAGGGCTTAGCTAATTTTAAGCCTGAGGGTGGACGCCAGGCCCTGATTAAATTAAATGAGAATCTATCGGTGATTGATGACTGCTACAACGCAAACCCATCATCGATGAAAGCGGCTTTAGACGTATTGGCAGCTCACGGCGGCAATCGTATTGCTGTTTTAGGTGAAATGGGCGAATTAGGTTCGCTAGCAGGAGAAATGCACAGGGAGCTTGCGCAGTACGCAAGTGAACTCCCAGTGGACGAAGTTTGGTTATTGGGTAATTTTGCTTTGGAAATGGCGAGTGAGCTCGGCGAAAAAGCAAAAGTATTTGAAAGTAAAAGCGAAATTGCAGAGGCATTGGCGCAACTATCTGACCTACCAGCGACAGTTTTATTAAAAGCATCGCGTTTTGTCGCACTTGAGGAAGTTATTGAATTGTTTAGGCGAGGTCAGGCGTAATGCTTTTCTGGTTGGCTGAAGTTTTCAGCGAATATTTTAGTTTTCTATCAGTTTTTCAATATCTCACGTTCCGAGGGATATTGGGGATTATTACAGCGCTATTGATCGCATTGTGGGTCGGCCCTCATATGATTAATAAGCTAACAACGCGTCAGATTGGTCAGTCGGTACGTGACGATGGGCCGCAATCTCACTTGAGTAAAGCAGGTACGCCGACAATGGGCGGTGCCTTGATTCTCGTAGCCATCGGCATTGCAACGCTGTTATGGGCGGATCTTAGTAATCGCTATGTATGGATCACTTTGTTTGTTTGTCTTGCATTTGGTGCGATCGGTTGGGTCGACGATTATCGAAAAGTGGTCGAGAAAAACTCAAAAGGTCTTCCGGCTCGTTGGAAATATTTCTGGCAATCTGTTGCTGCGATTGTTGCTGCTTTCGCCTTGTATTTAACAGCAGAACTGCCGCAAGAAACTGCGCTCATTATTCCAGTATTCAAAGATGTGATCTTTGATCTAGGCCCTGGCTTTATTGTGCTGACGTATTTCGTATTAGTGGGTACCTCAAATGCGGTGAACTTAACAGATGGGTTAGACGGTTTAGCCATTATGCCAACGGTGCTAGTCGCTGGTGCGTTGGGCATCTTCGCATATGTATCTGGTAATGCTGTATTCGCAGACTATCTGCATATTCCTTTTGTCCCTGGTTCCGGTGAGCTCGTTGTATTTTGTGGCGCGATGGTCGGCGCCGGTTTGGGCTTTTTGTGGTTCAACACCTATCCGGCACAAGTTTTTATGGGCGATGTTGGCGCCTTGGCTTTAGGTGCAGCTCTAGGAGTGGTGGCAGTTATCGTTCGACAAGAGATCGTATTGTTCATTATGGGTGGCGTGTTCGTAATGGAAACGATCTCCGTAATCTTGCAAGTGGCCTCGTACAAGTTGACCGGACGTCGAATCTTTCGCATGGCGCCTTTGCATCACCACTTTGAATTAAAAGGTTGGCCTGAGCCGCGGGTCATTGTTCGTTTTTGGATTATTACTGTAATTCTTGTGTTAATTGGTTTAGCGACACTTAAGGTACGTTAAGAGAATGAGTTTGATTGCTTCTGACAAGCATAGTTTAGTGTTGGGTCTTGGTGAGACCGGGCTATCTTGTGCGCGCTTTTTAAAGCGAATTGGGCGGTCTTTCTCCATGGCAGATACCCGCCAAAACCCGCCGAACCTAGACCAAGTTAAAAACATGTACCCAGATGTGGCGATTTCACTCGGAGAGATTGCTGATGATGCCTTATGTAATTATTCAGAGCTGATTCTGAGTCCTGGTCTAGATCCGAAATACCCTGCTATTCAAAAAGCTAAAGAAGCTGGCGTAGCAGTCCGCGGTGACATTGATCTGTTTGCTGAACATGTAAATGCACCAATGATCGCGATTACAGGATCAAACGGTAAAAGTACGGTTACGACCCTAGTTGGAGAAATGGCTGCAAATGCGGGCATCAATGTTCGTGTTGGCGGTAACTTAGGAACTCCTGCATTAGATCTTCTCGAAGATGACGTTGAGCTTTACGTGATGGAGTTGTCTAGTTTTCAACTAGAGCTCGTTAATAAACTCAATGCCGACGTCGCTTGTTTACTGAATATTAGCGAAGATCATATGGATCGCTATGACAGCAAAATGGCTTATCTACAAGCTAAACAGCGAATTTTTAGAGGCGCGAAAACGGTTGTCGTTAATGACGATGAGGCGCTGAGCCAGCCCTTGCAAGCGCAAGGAATGAAGATCCTTCATTATGGCCTCAATAGTTTAGATCTTAATAAATTTGGTTTTTCAGATGAGCGCCTTGGCGCAACCTTGATGCATGGTTTTGAGAGTCTCATTGACGTTTCAGAATTAAAGATCGCCGGCAAACATAACTACAGTAATGCACTTGCGGCTCTCGCGATGGGGTATGCGGCAGGCCTACCATTTGATGCGATGTTGAATGCCTTGAAAAACTTCATAGGTCTAGAGCATCGGTGTGAGTGGGTGAGACAGCTTAATGGCGTGACCTTTATTAATGACTCTAAAGGCACTAACGGTGGCGCAACGGCCGCAGCGATTGCTGGGTATGGCCCGCAATTGGCGGATGGTGGAAAGGTTATATTAATCGCTGGCGGTGACGCCAAAGGCGCGACACTTCATGAGCTCAAAAAACCTGTCACAGAGTTTACACGCTCGGTTATCGCTTTTGGGGTCGATGCGAATGTAATTGCTGAAGCCGTTGAATCAATCCTTCCTGTTACGATTGTAGATACGCTGAGGGCGGCTGTTCAGTTGGCAAGCGACACAGCAGAAAGTAATGATTTAGTGCTGTTTTCGCCAGCATGTGCAAGCTTCGATATGTATAAGAATTTCGAAGTGCGTGGCCAAGCATTCAAGGATGAGGTGGCCCAATTATGAGCACTCATGCGGGAATGTTAAATCAGCAGCAGTTGCAGTTTGTAATGATGATCGACAAAGGGCTCATTATTTCGGCTTTAAGCCTTCTTTTGATCGGTTTAATTATGATTGCGTCTGCTTCGATTGATGTTGCAGATGTGCGAAATAATGACCCATTCTTCTATTTTACACGTCATGCAGCTTTTGCATTGATTGGCTTGGTTGCAGGCGCGATTGTGTTCATGATGCCGATTAGTTTCTGGCAGAAACATGCCTTTTATTTACTCGGCGCTTCTTTGTTCTTGTTAGCGCTAGTGTTGTTACCCGGAATCGGAAAAACCGTTAATGGTAGTACACGCTGGATCGGCTTAGGTGGCATTAATATCCAGCCTTCTGAACCTGCGAAGTTATTGCTCGTTGCATATCTAGCTGGATACCTGGTTCGACGTCATGACGAAGTCAGACAGTCTTGGTGGGGTTTTACTAAGCCTATGTTAGTGCTCACTATCGCGGCTTTCCTCTTGCTTAGCGAGCCTGATTTTGGGGCGACCGTCGTAATAGGCGCTGCGTTCATGGGAATGATTTTCTTGAGTGGTGCGAAGCTGCATCAATTCGGTGTTCTCGTTGTCGCCTGCTTATTAATCGTAGTGGCTTTGATTTGGTCTCAACCGTATCGCATGGAGCGATTAATTGGTTATACCGACCCGTGGGCAGATCAATTTGGCGCAGGTTATCAGTTAACACAATCTCTGATTGCTTTTGGAAGAGGTGAAATACTTGGCGTTGGGCTAGGTAATAGCTTGCAGAAGCAGTTTTATTTGCCAGAAGCTCACACCGATTTTGTATTCGCTATTCTTGCGGAAGAATTCGGACTGATTGGTTCTTTAATCGTCGTCGCATTATTTTCGTGGTTGATTTACCGCGCATTCAAAATTGCACGTGTGGCTGAAAAAGCAGGGCTGCTTTTCCATGCTTATTTCTCATATGGCATCGCAATACTACTAGGCGTTCAAGCAAGCATTAACTTGGGCGTGAACATGGGCTTATTGCCAACTAAGGGCTTGACCTTGCCCTTGGTGAGTTATGGCGGAAGTAGTTTGATTATAAGTATTGCTGCTATCGCGATTTTGTTGCGCGTTCATCATGAAACCCTCCATGCAAGAATAGGAGAGTCTTCATGAAAACGTATTTGATGATGGCTGGCGGAACAGGTGGTCATGTATTTCCTGCTCTTGCAACGGCTAGAAAGTTACAAGAGCAAGGGGCGAATGTTGCTTGGCTTGGATCTAATGGTGGTTTCGAGCAGTCGGTCATTGAGAAACAGGGCATACCCTTTTATGGCATTAGCGTGAGCGGGCTAAGAGGCAAAGGCAAGCTTGCTCTTTTAAAGGCTCCATTCAACTTGGTGCATGCCTTAATTCAAGCTTTTGGTGTTCTCAATAAAGTGAAGCCGCATTTGGTCGTGGGAATGGGTGGATTTGCATCTGGTCCTGGGGGCCTTGCAGCTAGATTGTCTGGTCGCCCATTGGTCGTTCATGAGCAAAATGCCGTTGCGGGAATGACGAATCGGATCTTGGCGAAGATAGCCAAAGCCGTGTATGAGGCTTTTCCAAATAGCTTTGGTTCTGCCGTGAGAGCAACACTAATTGGAAATCCGATTAGGGAAGAAATTGTTGCGTTGAACCAGTCTAGTAACGACAAAAAATGGGATGCGTCGCGTCAACCGCGCATATTGGTTGTAGGTGGTAGCTTAGGTGCTCAGAAGTTGAATGAAGTCGTACCAGCGGCGATGGCTCTGCTAGATCAAAACACACGCCCAGAAATAATCCATCAATCTGGTAAAGGTAAGCTAAAAGCGACGCAATCGTTGTACGAACAACTAGATGTGCAAGCTAAAACCACAGAATTTATTGACGACATGGCAGATGCCTATTCATGGGCTGATCTTGTTATTTGCAGAGCAGGGGCACTCACGGTTTCTGAGTTAGCTGCAGCGGGCTTGGGCGCAGTGTTCGTTCCATTTCCGCATGCGGTTGATGACCATCAAACTTTGAATGCGAAGTCATCTGTGGATGCAGGTGCTGCGCATATGATTGCACAATCTGAATTGACTGCTGAGAGATTAAACAAGGTATTGGTTCCTCTATTCGAAGATCAAAACTCGATGCGAAATATGGCAGCCGCCGCGCTTAGTATTGCGAAACCAAATGCAGCGCGAGACTTAGCGGAAGAATGTGGGAGGCTTGCTCGTGTCTGAAGTTTCAATCACTAAGAATATTGAAATACCTGAAATGCGCAGAATTAAGCGGATTCACTTTATCGGAATTGGCGGCTCTGGCATGTGTGGTATTGCAGAAGTATTGCTGAATCAAGGGTATGAAATTAGCGGTTCTGATATTCAAGAAAGTGCGACAACACGTCATTTAACTAACCTAGGTACACAAGTATTTATTGGCCATCGCGCAAGCAATGTTGATGGTGCGAATGTCATTGTTGTTTCAAGTGCTATCAACGAAGAAAATCCTGAGATTATGGCAGCTCGCTCTGCGCGCATTCCGATTGTGCCTCGCGCTGAGATGTTGGCCGAAATAATGCGATATCGTCATGGTATCGCGATTGCCGGAACGCATGGCAAGACAACGACAACAAGTTTGATCGCGTCGATTCTTGGCGCTGGTGGTATGGATCCAACTTTCGTAATTGGTGGGCGTCTGAATAGTGCCGGCACAAACGCGAAGTTAGGCGGGTCGAGATATCTTGTTGCAGAAGCAGATGAGAGCGATGCGTCTTTTTTACATCTCACCCCAATGGTTTCTGTCGTCACCAACATCGAAGCAGATCATATGCATACCTATGGCGGAGACTTTGGTCGGCTAAAGCAAACCTTTGTAGATTTTCTGCACAATCTTCCGTTCTATGGCACCGCCGTGATGTGTATAGATGACCCAGTCGTCGAAGAGTTAATTCCATCCATCTCACGTGCAGTCATTACCTATGGCTTTAATGAGTCTGCAGATGTGCGAGCCGAAAATGTCAGACAAAGTGGACAATTAACGAGTTTCACGGCGATTCGTGCGGGAGATAAGCCAGATTTAGAAGTTGATTTCCAAATGCCAGGTGAGCACAACGTCCTTAATGCATTGGCAGCCATTGCTGTTGCAACAGACGAAGGCGTTGCTGATGATGCAATCTTGTCGGCTTTAGCAGATTTTCAAGGCGTGGGACGTCGCTTCCAGTTGCAAGGTAATTTCCAGATTGAAGAGAAGTCGTTCATGTTGGTGGATGACTATGGGCATCATCCGAGTGAAGTGGGCGTGACCATAAAAGCTATTCGCGATGGTTGGCCTGAAAAACGTTTAGTGATGGTGTTTCAACCACACCGTTATAGCCGAACGAGTGACCTGTATGAAGACTTCGTACGCGTCCTGTCAGAGGTTGATGTGCTGATCATGTTGGATGTTTACGCCGCGGGTGAAAAGCCAATTCCAGGAGCAGATAGTCGCGCGCTTTGTCGAAGTATCCGTCAGCGTTCTGGCTTAGATCCGATCTATGTCGAGGATACGGAAGAGCTCGAATCTGTGCTTTTAAATCTCTTAGATGAAAACGACCTCGTAGTAACGCAAGGTGCTGGTAATGTAGGACAGATTAGTCTGAGCCTTGCTCAGTCATTTAAAGCGAAGGAGGGGGCATGACAACATCGTTTATCGCAGATTCAGCCCTCGTTGAGTCTTTAGGTAAAGTAGCGGTCGTTTGTGGGGGTTGTTCTGCCGAGCGCGAAGTATCACTCAATAGCGGTGAAGCGGTTTATCGCGCGGCACTTGAGGCTGGAATCGAAGCAGAATTAGTCGATTATCAAGGTGATATTAACGCTTTGATTGGGCAGGGTTATGACCGCGTGTTTCTAGCGTTACATGGCCGTGGCGGCGAAGACGGAGTGATTCAAGGCGTTCTTGAAGCAGTTGGAATTCCTTATACCGGAAGCGGTGTGATGGGCTCTGCGTTAGCTATGGATAAATTGCGCAGCAAGTTACTTTGGCAAGGGCGCCAATTACCGACACCAACATTCGGATATGTCGACGAAATGAACCCTAAGCTTGTCGCGCAGCTGGTGAGCTTGATTGGATTTCCAATGGCGGTGAAACCTTCAAGAGAAGGTTCGTCAATTGGTGTATCAAAAGTGAGTGAGCAGTCTCAGCTAGATGCCGCTTTACAAAGTGCCTTAGCGCTTGATCAAGAAGTCATTCTTGAAGCGTGGGTAGATGGCAAAGAATTTACAGTCGGCATTTTAGGAGAAGAGACTCTTCCAGTTATTGGTCTGAAGACGACAGCGACGTTTTATGACTACGAGGCAAAGTATAAATCTGATGAAACTGAGTACTTTTTGCCAAGTCGTTTGAGTCCAGAAGATGAGCAACACATTGCGTCATTATCGCAACAAGCATTCGATGCCTTGGGATGTGAAGGTTGGGGTCGAGTGGACGTGATGCAAGATCGAAATGGCAAGTTTTGGTTATTAGAAGTGAATACGATTCCAGGGATGACTGATCATAGTTTGATACCTATGGCTGCAAGGCATAAAGGAATAGAAATGCCTGAGTTGGTAACAGAAGTATTAAAACAAACTTTGCATGTTGGAGGCTTAGCGTGAGTGCGGCAACCATGAGTAAATCCACAATGGATATGAAAGCAAAATCGAGTAGTACACGCCAAATATTGACAAATCAGGGTGTTTGGAAGGCTTATTGTGTTGCGGCGGCGCTGTCAGTATCAGTCGTCATATTTGCCTATTTCAGCGATCAGATTGCTGGGGTGGTTGATCAGCCAATAGAGCATTTCGAGGTGTCTAGTTCATTCAATGAGTTGAGTAAACATGATGTATCAAATGTGCTCGAACCTTTTATTGGGCAGAGTTTTTTCTCGATTGACATTCAGCAAATTCAAAAAGAATTAGAAGCCTTGGCATGGGTTGAATCTGCAGTGATTCATCGTAAATGGCCAAGTGCGGTTGGTGTGCAAATTCAAGAGCAAATTGCCGTGGCTAACTGGGGGCATGAGTCTTACTTAAATAGCAAAGGGGAAGTGTTTACTCCCTCAACAACTGAGCGAGCTGATGGCCGTCCATTATTTAATGGTCCTGAATCGGCAAGCTTAAGAACACGAACAGAAATGCTTACTTACATGGCCGACATTGAAAGCAAGTTAATGGCGTGGGGGCTTAGTGCTGACCAGTTAGTGTTGAATGAGCGTGGCGCATGGAGCTTAGGGTTGGCGAACGGTCCGGTGATTGAGCTTGGTACCGATACAACAGAGAACCGCCTTGAGCGAGCGTTAAAGGTTTATCAAGGCTTGCAAGTGGATGCGCAGGCAGCGGTAGAAAGATTAGATGCACGATACACCAACGGTGTTTCTGTGCGCTGGAAAGAATTGGAAGTCGCATCAGGTTATCAATACAGCGGTAACCCAGTGCACCAATAAAATATAACGAACTGTGGGATAAAGAAATGGCAAGCAACTTCGATGACAGCTTGACCGTAGGGTTAGACATCGGCACTTCGAAGGTCGTCGCGATCGTGGGTAAGCGTGGCGAAGACGGGAGTGTTGAGATCGTGGGTATTGGATCTCATCCTTCGCGTGGCCTTAAACGTGGTGTAGTCGTAAACATTGAAACGACAGTGAATGCCATTCAGAGAGCAGTAGAAGAAGCAGAATTAATGGCAGGTTGTAATATTCATTCTGTCTACGCTGGCATTGCGGGGAGTCATATTAAGAGTCTGAATTCACATGGCATTGTCGCTGTGAAAGACCGGGAAGTGGTGCAGGCGGATATCGATCGCGTGATCGACGCAGCACAAGCCGTAGCGATTCCTGCAGATCAAAAAGTGTTGCACATATTGCCACAAGAATACGTTATCGATAGCCAAGAGGGCATCAAAGAGCCGCTTGGAATGTCGGGGGTGCGTTTAGAAGCAAAAGTGCATCTTGTTACATGTGCAGTGAATGCCTCACAGAACATTGAGAAGTGTGTTCAGCAGTGCGACCTAGATGTCGATGACATTATTCTTGAGCAATTGGCGTCCGCCTATGCAGTGTTAACGGATGATGAAAAAGAGCTAGGCGTTTGTGTTGTAGATATCGGCGGAGGTACGACCGATATGGCGATATTCACGGGTGGTTCGATTCGCCACACTGCCGTTATACCGATCGCGGGTGATCAGGTTACTAATGATATCGCGATGGCATTACGAACTCCGACTCAGAATGCTGAAGAGATAAAAATTAAGTATGCCTGCGCGCTTACGCAGTTAGCGGGAGAGGGTGACACGATCAAAGTGCCTTCGGTTGGGGATCGTCCTCCGCGAGATTTATCTCGCCAAGCATTGGCGGAGGTTGTTGAGCCGCGTTATGACGAATTATTCACTCTTGTTCAACAAGAATTGAGACGGAGTGGTTTTGAAGATTTGGTTGCCGCAGGCGTTGTATTGACCGGCGGCACATCAAAAATGGAGGGTGTTGTGGAATTGGCAGAGGAAATTTTCCATATGCCTGTGCGCTTAGCAAGTCCACAAAAAGTGACAGGATTGTCCGATGTAGTAAACAACCCAATGTATGCAACAGGTGTTGGGTTACTTATTTACGGGTTGAATCAGAAAGAAGCAGGTGCCATTCCGGGTACTAAATCAGCTCCGGCGGAAGGGGTAGTGAGTAAGCTTAAAAACTGGTTTACCGGTAATTTTTAAAACTAAAAAAGTATTAGAAACAACTAGCAGATTGAAAAATTATAATTAGGAGATAGGGTGATGTTCGAGATTGTTGAGAATATATCGCAAAACGCGGTGATCAAGGTCGTTGGTGTTGGCGGAGGCGGCGGTAACGCTGTTCGACACATGCTGACTGGCGATGTTGATGGTGTTGAGTTTCTGTGTGCGAACACAGATGCGCAAGCACTTAAAGACCTTGATGCGAAATCTATTATTCAGTTAGGCAGTACCATAACAAAAGGTCTTGGTGCAGGCGCTAACCCAGAAGTGGGTAAGCAAGCGGCCTTAGAAGATCGTGAGCGTATTGCAGAGTCTTTAAAAGGCGCTGACATGGTTTTCATCACTGCCGGAATGGGCGGTGGTACTGGTACTGGTGGTGCGCCGATTGTGGCAGAGGTTGCTCGTGATATGGGAATTTTAACGGTTGCTGTTGTGACTAAGCCGTTCCCATTTGAAGGTAGTAAGCGAATGAAGATCGCAGACTCGGGTTTAGCAGAACTTGCTGAAAACGTAGACTCTCTGATCACCATCCCTAATGAAAAGTTACTTGCCGTTCTTGGTAAAAATACAAGTTTGCTTGATGCGTTTGGTGCTGCAAATGACGTGTTGCAGGGTGCCGTTCAGGGTATTGCGGATTTGATTATTCGCCCTGGTATGATCAACGTTGACTTTGCAGACGTGAAAACTGTTATGTCTGAAATGGGCATGGCGATGATGGGCACAGGTACTGCGTCAGGTGAAAATCGTGCACGTGAAGCAGCCGAAGCAGCTATTCGCAGTCCGCTATTAGAAGACATTAACCTTCAAGGTGCGCGCGGTATTCTAGTGAATATTACTGCAGGTCTTGATTTGAACTTAGGTGAGTTCTCAGAGGTAGGTAGCATCGTTGAAGAATTTGCGTCGGAATCAGCAACAGTGGTTGTCGGTACGGTTATTGATAATGAGATGACCGATGAGCTTAAAGTGACTGTTGTTGCAACAGGTCTTTCAAGTGTTGCTGATAAGCCTGTGAAGGTTGTCGATAATACTGCGCCTAAAGCAGTGGACGGTAAAACAGACTACAACAAGTTGGATCGCCCAGCAGTGAGTCGTCGTCGCGCAGTTGCCGAAACTCAGGGTAACGCGGCGGTAAGTCAAGATGTGGCGCCGGCTCCGAGTGTTGACTACCTTGATATCCCTGCTTTTTTGAGACGACAAGCCGACTAATGCTACGCCTCAAATATGACAGCTTAACGACACTTTAGACAATCTGCTTGGGAAACAAGTGGTCATCTGTTAGTATGCGCCTGTTTTTTTGGCCAGACGGCCAACAATAGGAATATACAATAGGCGATTTTAAGTACGCATATGATTAGACAACGCACACTCAAAAACACTATTCGCGCAACGGGCGTGGGCTTGCATTCAGGTAAGAAGGTATATTTGACCTTGAAGCCCGCACCGATCGACTCTGGCATTGTTTTCATCCGCACGGATCTGGAACCAAATGTGGAAATAGTCGCTCGCGCAGAGAATGTTGGTGAGACCATGCTATCTACTACGCTAGTTAAAAATGGCGTAAAAGTAGCAACGGTAGAGCATTTGCTATCAGCGATGGCTGGCCTCGGTATCGATAATTGTCGTATCGAATTGAGCTCAGAAGAAGTGCCTATTATGGATGGCTCCGCGGGGCCTTTTGTTTTCTTGATTCAGTCCGCCGGAATTCAAGAACAAGATGCTGCGAAGAAGTTTATTCGCATTACTCGTGAAGTTACGGTTGAAGAAGATGGCAAGGTAGCGACCTTTGTTCCTTTCGAGGGCTTTAAGGTTGGTTTTTCTATCGACTTTGACCACCCAGTTTTCAAAACGCGTAGTCAGCAAGCGAGCATCGATTTCTCTAGCACATCTTTTGTGAAAGAAGTAAGTCGAGCTAGAACTTTCGGATTTATGCAAGATATTGAACGCTTACGTTCTATGAATCTTGCTCTCGGAGGTAGTGTTGATAATGCGATCGTTGTAGACGATGACGGTGTTCTTAACGAAGACGGTTTGCGTTATGACGATGAGTTCGTTAAGCATAAAATACTTGATGCGATCGGTGATCTTTATTTACTTGGTAATAGCTTAATCGGCGAATTTATTGGTAATAAGTCAGGGCATGACTTGAACAATAAATTGCTACGCAAGTTGATTAAAGAAACTGATGCGTGGGAAGTTCAAACTTATGAAGACGCGAGCACGGCTCCTATCTCCTACATGAAACCGGTGCTTGCCGCTTAACTTTCCATTAATTAGAGCGACTATTTAGTCGCTCTAATGCCTCATCTAGCCGCTGTTCAGTGGTCTTGTTCTTAAGTTCTGGTCGATCTTTCAACTTCACCATCTTGTTAGACGTTTTCTTTTTCGTAAACGGTCTTATTTGTATTTTAATGCTTTGAACTCTCGAGGCACCAACACGCATTTGAAGTGCTTTAAGTGTTTTGTCTTGCTCAAAGCGAAAGCGTGTTGCAATCGCTGCTGAGCGACAATGCAAAATCAAACACTGGTCTTCGATTCCTGCAACAATCAACTCGCCTCGTAATAATTCTGGCAAGCATTCATCTAAACGATCTTCGATGGAGTCATGGTGCGACGCTTGGGCAAGTATTTGCTTCAATGCCCGCGATTTTTTAAATGTACGCTCGTGACTCAATACATCGCTGAGGCGTTTATGTGTGGGTTGCGGTTTATAAGGCATTGATTTAATTCTATTGAAGTTAGGTATCCTGTCGGCTACAGGTTATACTTTCAGCATTAAGTTTAAGCAATTATTTCTTAGCATGGATATTATTATTGTTGGAAAGCGCCATGGTCAATCGCGAAGCCTGAAGCTTGGGTCAGGTTCGGTGGCGATGTTGGGTGCAGGGTTCTGTCTATTTGCTTTAGCGCTCTTTGGTTCAGGCCTCTATCTCGCACATAGCTATTATGGGGAGCGAGACGGGCTTGTGGATGCACGCGTCAAAGCAGCTTGGGCTGCAACACTTGCCGAACAGAAGGCTGAGTTAAAGCAATTGCAGGAGCAAAGTCGTCAACGATTGGATGCATTAACTCTTAAAATGGGTGATATGCAGGCGAGGCTTTATCGATTAGATGCCTTAGGTCAGCGTTTAACGGATGTTGGTAAACTGAAAAGTGGTGAATTCGACTTTGAGTCACAACCTTCTGTTGGTGGCCCTATCCCAAGCGAATATTCCGAGTCCTATACAGTTCAAGGTTTTGAAACAGAGCTGTCAAACCTCTCTCAAACCATTTCTGATCGCGAGCAGCAACTAGCGATTATGGAACAGCTATTCCAGCAAAAGGATATCGCAAACCAGGTGTTTATTGCTGGTCGTCCAATCAAGTGGGGCTGGATGTCTTCCCCTTATGGTTATCGTAGTGACCCCTTTACTGGAAAGCGGACTTGGCATGCGGGTGTTGATTTCGCAGGGAAGGACGGCAGCGATATCATTTCTGTTGCTGCTGGTGTGGTGACTTGGTCAGGCGATCGATACGGTTATGGCAACTTAGTTGAAGTGAATCATGGTAATGGTTACTCGACACGCTATGCACACTGTAAAGAGTTACTGGTTAGTGTTGGCGAGGTTATCGAGAAAGGCCAAGTGATTGCTAAGATGGGAAGTACCGGTCGTTCAACTGGTCCACATGTGCATTACGAAGTGTTGAAAAATGGCCGCACAGAGAATCCTAAGAAATTTATTCATCGTGCAAATCGTGGTTAGTAAAATCTAAATCAACAATAAACATGACTTAATTAGCACATAGCCCTCGAAGGGTTTGCCTATCCCTCTTTATACCTTAGAATGCTCGGTGCGATAGCCGAGATGTATTTCGCCTTGAGTTTAATAAACTTGGCCTCACATCTATATCTTCAAATATCCATAATACGAATTAATAACACAGTAGAATCTTATGTTTTCATCGGCACTAACCAAGCTTTTCGGAAGTAAGAATAAGCGTGAGCTTAAACGCATGGGCAAAGTCGTTGCTCAAATCAACGCACTAGAAGAATCCATGTCGTCATTGAGTGATGATGCGCTTAAAGCGAAAACTACCGAGTTTAAGGAGCGGGTAGCTAACGGTGAATTACTAGACAAGCTTTTGCCTGAAGCGTTTGCAGTTGCTCGTGAAGCCGGTAAGCGTGTCATGCAAATGCGTCATTTTGATGTGCAGCTGATTGGCGGCATGACACTCCATCAGGGGAAAATTGCTGAGATGCGTACAGGTGAAGGTAAAACGCTAGTAGCGACCTTGCCTGTGTATTTGAATGCTCTTTCTGGCGAAGGCGTGCATGTTGTAACGGTTAACGACTACTTAGCAAAACGTGACTCTAAGTGGATGGAACCTCTATATAACTTCTTAGGTTTAAGTGTTGGGGTTGTATATGGCGGTCAAGAGCCTGCAGAAAAGAAAGCAGCTTATCAGTGTGATATCACCTATGGGACTAACAACGAATTTGGGTTTGACTATTTGCGCGATAACATGGCGTTTAGTGCCGAAACAAAAGCGCAGCGTGGTTTAAACTTCGCGATTGTTGATGAGGTTGACTCGATCCTTATCGATGAGGCGAGAACACCTCTTGTTATTTCAGGCCCTGCCCAGGACAGCTCAAAGCTATACAAAGCAATTAAAGGAATCATCCCGCTATTGAAGAAAGCGGAAGTCGGTGAAGATGGGAAGCCGTTAGATGACGGTCACTTCATTCTTGATGAAAAAGCGAAGAGTGCTGAACTCACTGAATCTGGTTTAAGTTATCTAGAATCAGTGTTTATTGAGCACGGCTTGTTGCAAGAAGGTGATAGCCTTTATGCGCCTGGTAACCTTGTTCTGCTTCATCACACTTCATCGGCATTACGTGCCCAACATCTGTATCACAAAGATGTTGATTACATCATTCAAGACAAGCAAATCGTGATTATCGATGAACATACCGGCCGTACGATGGCAGGTCGTCGATGGGGCGAAGGGCTTCATCAGGCGATTGAGGCGAAAGAAGGCTTAGCGATTCAAGCAGAGAGCCAAACTCTCGCATCTACTACCTTCCAGAACTTCTTCCGTATTTACGACAAGCTTGCTGGTATGACTGGTACGGCGGATACCGAAGCGTACGAATTTAATCAAATATACGGGCTAGACGTGGTTGTTATTCCAACGAATAAAACTATTGCTCGTATTGATCATAACGATCTTGTTTATTTAACGCAGGAAGAAAAATTCCAAGCAATTATTGATGAAGTTAAAGCAGTTGTTGCAGCCCAACGCCCAGTACTTGTTGGCACAGCGAGTATTGAGTCGTCTGAATATTTGTCAGGTTTGCTGAAAAAAGCAGGTATTAAACATAGCGTTCTGAACGCAAAGCATCACGCTCAAGAAGCTCAGATCGTTGCGCAAGCAGGTCTTCCAGGTACGGTCACGATAGCGACCAACATGGCGGGCCGTGGTACCGATATCGTTCTTGGTGGTAACTGGGAAGCTGAAGTCAAAGCGCTCAAAAACCCTGATGACGCAAAAATTGAAAAGATTAAAGTAGAGTGGAAAGCACGTAACGAAGCCGTGAAAGAGGCTGGTGGTTTACACATACTTGGTACTGAGCGACACGAATCTCGCCGTATCGATAATCAGTTACGTGGTCGTGCTGGTCGTCAGGGTGATCCAGGTAGTACGCGTTTCTTCTTGTCTTTAGAAGATAACTTAATGCGTTTGTTTGCTTCAGATCGTGTTCGAAACATCATGCAAGCATTAGGTATGGATAAGGGCGAAGCGATTGAACATAAGATGGTTAGTAACGCGATTGAGAAGGCGCAACGTAAAGTCGAAGGGCGTAACTTTGATATTCGTAAAGCGCTTCTTGAATATGATGATGTTGCTAACGATCAGCGTACAGTTGTCTATGAGCAGCGTAACGAGGTAATGGCCCGCGATGATATTAGTGATATCGTCGGCGCGGTTCGTGAAGAGATCGTGAACGAGGTTGTGAGTGATTTTATTCCACCGCAAAGTATCGAAGACATGTGGAATATTCCTGGTCTTGAACAAGCCTTGAAAGCGGAATTTGCAATCGAGTTACCCGTGCAAGAATGGTTGAAGGCTGATGACAATCTGCACGAAGAACCATTGCGAGAGAAGATTCTTGAAGCGGTTGTTGCTAAGTACAAAGAAAAAGAAGGGACCGCTGGCTCAGAGTCAATGCGTGCTTTTGAAAAGCAGGTCTTTTTACATATTCTTGATACTTTATGGAAAGAACATTTGGCGTCAATGGACCACTTACGCCAAGGCATTCATTTACGTAGCTATGCGCAAAAGAATCCTAAGCAAGAGTATAAGCGTGAAGCATTTGAGATGTTCCAAGATATGCTTGGGCGCTTGAAGCATGAGGTTGTAAAGGTAACAAGTCATGTTCGTATTCAGTCCGAAGAAGAGCTTGCTGAGATTGAGCGTCAGCGTCGCGAAGAGCTTGCTCGTCAATTAGGTGCAGCACAAACGCAGCATGATGCTGCTCCTGGTTCGGAAGAGGAATCAAATCAATCTGAAGAGTCTAAGGCTGAGCCTATGACGCGTGATGGCCGTAAAGTTGGTCGGAACGAACCTTGCCCATGTGGTTCAGGTAAAAAATATAAGCAATGCCACGGCCGCATTACGTCTTAAGTTGTTGAGGAAGTGTTATGGCTGTAGGTGCTGATTTTTTTCCTGAAATGCCTCCAATCAAAGGGCTAAAGATTGGTGTGGTTGAAGCGGGTGTCAGATACGCAGATCGAAAAGATCTCGTTCTATTTTCTGCTGAAGCGGGTTCTCGTGTTGCAGGTGTGTTCACCAAGAATGCATTTTGTGCAGCGCCGGTTCATATCGCTAAAAAGCACTTATCGATTATTCAGCAGCAAGACCAGCCATTTAGCCTTTTAATCAATACAGGTAACGCGAACGCGGGCACAGGTGAGCAAGGTTTTATTGATGCGCAGGCATGTTGTGAAGCAATTGCCGAACAGTTTTCTTATAGTGCTGAGCAGGTACTGCCATTTTCGACAGGTGTGATTGGTGAAAAGCTTGCTGAAGATCGAATTTGTACCGCTGCGCCATCATTAAAAAACGCTTTGAATGATAAGGCTTGGCATGATGCAGGCCTTGGCATTATGACAACAGATACGCGCCCAAAAGGCGCTTCTGTTCAGCTAGAATATGCTGGCAAAACCGTGACCATTAACGGTATTAGCAAAGGCGCTGGCATGATTAAGCCGAATATGGCGACGATGCTTTGTTTTATCTCGACAGACGCTAAGCTTCCGCAAGATCTCTTAAACGAACTTTCTTCTGAGTTGGCGGATCGGTCTTTCAATCGCATTACTATTGATGGTGATACTTCGACAAATGATGCTTGTATGTTGATTGCGACTGGCCAAGCGATGGATGTTGAAATATCAAAAAACGATGCTGATTACGTATCCTTCAAAACTGCTTTGTCAGATATCTATCTTGAACTTGCTCACGCGATTGTTCGCGATGGCGAAGGTGCTACTAAGTTTGTCACTATTCAGGTTGAGCAGGCGAACAGTGCTAATGAAGCTCTCGATTTAGCCTATACCATTGCTCATTCTCCTCTCGTTAAAACCGCCCTGTTTGCGAGTGATCCAAACTGGGGACGTATTTTGGCCGCGTTAGGACGTGCGCCTATTGATAACTTGGATCTTGATAAGGTCCAGATTTATTTGGGTGACGTAATGTTGGTTGAGAATGGGGGGCGTGCTCAGAGTTATTCTGAAGAGAAAGGACAAGCGATCATGGATGAAGAAGAGATTCTTATCAGACTTGTTCTGAACCGAGGAATAGTTAATGAGACAGTATGGACAACTGACTTGTCTCATCAATACGTCACTATCAACGCGGAATATAGAACCTAAGGTATGTCGGGCACTAAACGTGTTCATGTCGCGGTTGCGGTAATTCGGCAACCCTCAAAGCACGGTGCTAATATCTTGATCAGTAAGCGTGCTGACGATGCTCATCAAGGCGGCCTCTGGGAATTTCCCGGCGGGAAAGTCGAATCTTACGAGACGGTTCAACAAGCTCTTAAGCGAGAATTAAACGAAGAGCTTGGAATAGATATCAGGTCTGATATCTCTCCTTTAATTCAAATTCGTCACGACTATAGCGAAAAGCACGTTTTCCTCGATGTTTGGAATGTTGATGGCTTTGAAGGAGATGCGCGTGGGTGTGAAGGCCAGCCTTTGCAATGGGTGTCTCCAACCGCTCTTTCAGACTTAGATTTCCCAGAAGCGAACAAGCCGATTATTGATGCGGTTTGTTTGGGGCGTCGTTATCTTATTACGCCTCAATTTGATTGCTATGAAGATCTAGCTTCACATCTATCACAAGCAGAATCCAAGGGTTTTGATCTTATACAGTTGCGACAACATCATCTTAACGATGAGCTTTATATTTCGTGGGCTAGCAAGCTATACCAACAATTTCCAAATGTTCGTTTGGTGTGGAATAGAACGTTAAGAGTCATGGCTTCTCTTCCTGGAGATGCTTGGCATTTGAACGCGGAGCAGGCGCGGCAGGCTAAGCATGAGGGCTATAGCCTTCCATATTTGTTTGGTGTTTCATGCCATTCAAAATCTGAATTAGCATTGGCAGAGAGTGTTGGTGCAAACTATGCTCTATTGTCGCCGGTTCAACGGACACAATCACACCCAGATGCAGAACCATTAGGGTTAGCTAATTTTGAAGCCTTGTTAGAGGGGTGCAATATTCCCGTGTATGCGCTTGGCGGAATGAGAGATGAGCAATTGGGTGAGGTAATTCGTGCTGGCGGACAGGGCATTGCTGGTATCAGTACATGGCAAACGATTATAGAGGGAACGCGTTAATGGAAAATAAACTAACGCATGTCAATGAATCAGGTAATGCGCATATGGTTGATGTGTCGGGGAAGGCAATAACTGGACGTATTGCTATTGCAGAGGCTTATGTTGACATGAAGCCTTCAACCTTATCATTGATATTGAGTGATCAGATTGAAAAGGGCGATGTGTTAGCAGTGTGCCGAGTTGCAGGTATTATGGCAGCTAAAAAGTGTTCTGAACTTGTCCCCTTGTGCCATGGTTTAAATTTAAGTGCTGTGAGCATTGATTTTGAGCCGCAAGACGTCAACGATTCGGCGCGCTTACGCATTGTTAGTACATGTAAGTTGAATGCGCAGACAGGTGTTGAGATGGAAGCGTTGACAGCTGTTAGCGTTGCTGCGCTGACTGTTTATGACATGTGTAAAGCTGTTGATAAAGCGATGCAAGTTAATGGCGTTCGATTGTTAGAAAAGCATGGCGGTAAGAGCGGCAGTTACTACGCAGACAATTAAATGCACTGCCAGTAATGGCATTAAAACACACGACGGTTCGAAACTAGAGACAATCTATGACTCAGACTAATCAAACGAATACAGCGCTAGTTGATCCTTTTGGACGAAAGATTAACTATTTGCGTTTGTCAGTTACTGACCGTTGTGATTTTCGCTGTGTTTACTGCATGGATGAAGAGATGACATTTGTTCCACGCAGTGAAGTCTTGAGTCTTGAAGAAATGCACCTTCTTGCGCGTGCGTTTGTTGAGCTTGGCGTTCAGAAGATCCGTTTAACAGGTGGAGAGCCCCTTGTTCGCAGTGGTGTCGTGGAATTATGCAAAAACATCGCGTCGATCGATGGTTTGCAAGAATTAGTCATGACTACCAACGGCTCTCAGTTGGCGCGTTTGGCTCCTGAATTAAGAGAAGCGGGTCTAGGCCGGTTGAACATTAGTCTGGATAGCTTAGATCCCGATAAATTTAAAAAACTTACTCGTACAGGTGATTTGCAAACAGTGCTTGACGGCATTCAGGCCGCAAAAAAAACGGGTTTCGACAATATAAAGCTCAATGCAGTCATACTTAAAGGTAGGAACGTTGATGAGGTCATTCCTCTCGTAGATTTCGCTGTAAAAGAGGGGCTTCATCTGAGTTTTATTGAAGAGATGCCCTTAGGTGCAATCAGCGAGCATTCACGTAAAGAAGAGTTCGTGAGTAGTGATGAGCTCAAACAGATTATTGCGAGTCATTACCCTTTAAGTGAGCAAGTTGATAATTCGGCGACTGATGGTCCTTCGCGATATGTGCAAGTCCTTGGAAGTTCCTCAAAAATTGGTTTTATCTCTCCGCATAGTAATAACTTTTGCTCAGCCTGTAATCGTGTTCGCGTGACGGCTGAAGGTCGACTATTGTTGTGTCTTGGTAATGAGCATTCTGCAGATCTGAAGCAGGTGATTAGACAAACAAACGGAGATATTGACGCCTTGAAAACTGCCATCATTAAGGCTTTAGATCTCAAACCTGAACGTCATCATTTTGATCTTAACTATGATCCTCAAATTTTACGCTTCATGAATGCGACAGGCGGTTAGAACTTGCTGCAAGCTAGAGTGTTTTTTGTGCTACAATCCGCGGCGATTTTTTTAGAGGACTGTTTGTGAGCATTCGTTTTGTAGAAAGTTGTCGTTTGCCAACACCTTTTGCTGTGTTTGATATGCATGGTTTTGAAGAGATTGAATCAGGGCAAGAACACGTTATTTTGAGTCTTGGTGATGTCGGTAATGGAGAGCCCGTTTTAGGTCGAACCCACTCAGAGTGCTTAACTGGTGATGGTTTGTTTAGTATGCGCTGTGATTGCGGCTACCAGTTAGAACAGGCACTCCAAAGTATCGCAAACGAAGGGCGCGGTGTGCTGATGTACTTGCGTCAAGAAGGCCGTGGTATAGGTCTTTTGAATAAGATTCGAGCGTACCATTTGCAAGATCAAGGTGCGGATACGGTAGAAGCAAATGAGCAGCTTGGTTTTGAAGCAGATTTGCGCGATTACAGTATTTGCGGCCCTATGCTGAAGCATCTTGGCGTTCAGTCACTAAAACTAATGACCAACAATCCACGGAAGGTAAAGGCGCTTACTGAAGCTGGTATTGACGTTGTTGAGCGTGTGCCTTTAGAGGTTGGACGCAATCCTCATAACGATGGTTACTTAAATACGAAGGCGAGTAAGTTAGGGCACTGGTTGAAAACGCATCAAGACGATGACTAGTGCGTGTCTATGGTGTTTTATCTAGCTTAATAAAAGCCTGAATTTTTGTTTGCGCGCCACATTTTATGGCGCGTTTTGCTTTCAGGTTTGGGATTTAAAGCGCATCTAGCTTCTGTTTAATACTTTCTTCTATGCCTTTGGCATCCAATCCGCATTGTGCGAGTAAGTCTTCCGGCTTACCATGATCTACAAACTCGTCAGGCAAGCCCAAGTGTAATGTTTGGGTGTTGATTCCGTTTCTCGATAGAAACTCTGAGACGCCAGCGCCGGCACCACCTGCGATCACATTTTCTTCCAACGTCACAAGTAATTCATGATCCTTGCATAGGGATAAAATCATATCTTCATCTAATGGTTTCACAAAACGCATATCGATGACGCTGGCATTCAGCTTATCGCCTACTTCTTTAGCTCGTTCAAGCAAGGCGCCAAAAGATAAAATAGCGACTCGATGGCCAGTCTTAACTTGGCGAGCTTTACCAATTTCGAGTGATTCCAGCGCTTTAATTATTTCGATGCCCGGCCCTGTGCCGCGTGGGTAGCGAATCGCTGCCGGGCCTTCAAATTCGAGTCCGGTTTGTAGCATGAGTCGACACTCTTGCTCATTTGATGGCGCCATAATGAGCATGTTTGGTATACAGCGCATGAAAGACAGATCAAACGCGCCTGCATGAGTTGCGCCATCAGCACCAACTAATCCTGCACGATCAACTGCAAAGGTAACGTCTAGGTTCTGTACAGCAACATCATGGACAAGTTGGTCATAAGCACGTTGTAAGAATGTAGAGTAAATCGCAACAACGGGCTTCAGCCCTTCACATGCCATGCCAGCAGCTAGTGTAACCGCATGCTGTTCAGCAATAGCGACATCGTAATAGCGTTCGGGAAATTGTTCGGCAAAAGATACAAGGTCTGATCCCTCTTTCATTGCTGGTGTGATCCCAATGATGCGTTGATCAGCTTTTGCTGCATCACAAATCCATTGACCAAAGATATTTGAGTAGCTCGGCTTTTTCTTGGCAGTTGCGATGTTTTGGTTGGCTTGCTTGGCTTCGATTTTGTTGATTGCATGGTAGCCAATAGGATCGGATTCGGCAGGAGCGAATCCACGCCCTTTTTTCGTGACAACATGCAGGAACTGAGGGCCGCTCATGTGGTTCATGTTATCAAGTGTTTGAATTAGTAGTGGCAGGTCATGGCCATCAATTGGGCCAATATAGTTGAAGCCTAGTTCTTCAAACAAGGTGCTTGGGGCCATTAGACCTTTGACATGCTCCTCGGTTTTACGAGCAAATTCACGAAGGCTCGGTGTGCCGCTCAATACACGCTTACTACCGTCACGTACTTGATTGTATGCCTTGCTTGAAAGGATTTGTGCTAAGTGATTTTTTAAGCCGCCAACATTGTTGGAGATCGACATGTCATTGTCGTTAAGAATGACGAGCAGGTTAGGATAAATGTCGCCTGCGTGGGCAAGTGCTTCAAACGCCATGCCAGCGGTTAACGCGCCGTCTCCGATGACTGCAATTGCTCTACGATTCTCACCTTTGTGTTTTGCTGCTAAAGCCATGCCAAGTGCGGCACTGATGGAAGTGCTCGAGTGGCCAACTCCAAACGTGTCGTACTCACTTTCCGATCGCGTTGGAAAAGCAGCTGGACCATCCTGCTGACGAATGCGAGGCATAGCGTCTCGGCGGCCTGTCAGAATTTTGTGAGGATAAGCTTGGTGACCCACGTCCCATACTATGCGATCTTCCGGCGTGTTGAACACATAGTGCAAGGCAGCTGTCAGTTCAACGACTCCTAATCCTGCCCCAAAATGCCCGCCTGATTGTCCTACGCTATAAAGTAAGAAGTGCCGCAATTCGTAGCATAACTTTTCCATCTGCTCTGCAGATAGCAGTCGCAACTGGTGCGGAGATTCGATCTTATCGAGCAAGGGCGTAGACGGTCGCTCTGTTGGGATGTCGTTAAAAGTATGAAGATCGTACATCTGGTTCGCTGTTATGGTTTCGCTTGGGGTTCGAGTATATCAGAAAGTCTATTTTTCAAGGCTTTTTCTTCTTCGCTTAATGAATGCGTCTAATGACGTAATCTGCAATTTCTCTCAGTTCGTCAATATCACGGTCGTTTAAGCGATTGAGGCTAGATAGGCAATCTTTGTGCAGACCTTCTAGCTTCTCTCTAGCGCCTTCAAGACCTAGCAGGGAAACGTAAGTAGGTTTGTTTAGTGCCTCGTCTGCACCGGACGTTTTACCAATTGTTTCGGTATTGCCCGTCACATCCAAGATGTCATCTTGAACTTGAAATGCCAGTCCTAGCGCTCGAGAGAAATCTGCCAAGGCGGCCAATTCTTTTTCAGATGCCTCAGCACACAGTGCGCCCAGTTCCACTGCAGCGCTAATCAGCTTGCCAGTTTTGTGATGATGCATGACTTCAAGCTGTTTTAATGACAGTGCTTTGCCTACCGAGTCTAGGTCAATTGCTTGACCAAGTACCATTCCTTCAGCACCGCTTGCTTTTGCGAGTGTTTGAATCAGCTTAAGTTTTGTTGCGTTATCTTGAGGGCAGGAGTTTGATGAAACTAATTCAAACGCCAGCGCCTGGAGAGCATCGCCGGCAAGAATGGCTGTAGCCTCGTTAAATGCGATATGGCAAGTCGGCTGTCCCCTACGTAATGCATCATCGTCCATGGCAGGTAGGTCGTCGTGAATTAATGAGTACGCATGAATCAATTCGATCGCACATGCGGCATGCAATGCACTTTCTCTAGAGCAATTGAGGGCTTTTGCAGTAGTGATCGTAAGTAGTGGGCGAACGCGCTTACCGCCTAGTACAACGCTATAATGCATGGCTTTATGCAATTCAGTGTCTTTGCCACTTAGGTCTTCAATAAATTGCGAGAGCGCACGGTCAATCAGATCACGATAGTGACTAAAAAAGATAGGCTGTTCCATAGAGAAGCTTACTAGGCAGAGTCGCCGTCATGATCAGAGGTAAATGGTTTAGTGCTTAATTCGCCATTATCGTCAAGTAGCTCATGTACTCGTTGTTCTGCTTTTCGCAAAGTTTGTTGGCAGTTTCGAGTTAATTTAACGCCTTCTTCAAACGCTTCTAACGATTGCTCGAGAGATAGTTCGCCCTTCTCCATTTTATCGACAATAGCTTCTAGCTGTGCAAGAGATTGTTCGAAATCATTGAGTGCGTTGTCTTCGTTTATCGACATGCTGGCGTATATCTCCGTCCGATCCAAGTTTGTGGAAAATCACATATTCCAATGTGAAAAAAAAAGTTTAGTGACTACACTTTTTAAGTGCTCAAATTCATAAATAACAAGTATGCAAACTGGCGTGTATTCACAACTTTAAAGCTGGGTTTAAGTATAACGATTCATTGTTCCTCGTTGAACCTAATTTCGCCCTGCAATAACTGAAATATCAACCATATATGAGAGAAGAGGGTTCTTCATTTGGATCTCGCAACCCTAATAGGATTAATCGGAGGATTCGCCATTATTGCTTTTGCAATGGTGTTGGGTGGCTCTGTAGGGATGTTTTTCGACATTCCTTCTGTACTAATTGTGTTAGTTGGCTCACTACTCGTGTGCTTAATGAAATTTTCTCTCGCACAATTTTTAGGTGCAGTGAAAACCGTGGCAAAGGCCTTTATGTTTAAGCTTGATTCACCGGAAGAGTTAATCGGTGTGATCAAAGAGTTGGCTGAAGAAGCCCGTAAAGGTGGTTTGCTCGCTTTGGAAGGCAAAGAGATGGACAACAACTTCTTGAAAAGAGGGATTGGCTTGTTGATAGACGGGCATGATGCAGATGTTGTGCGTTCGTTATTGAGTAAAGATAAAGCGCAGACCTTAGAGCGCCACAAAACGGGCGCCCGAGTTTGGGAAGCTTTAGGAGATGTAGCGCCGGCGATGGGCATGATCGGTACTTTAATAGGTCTTGTCGCAATGCTATCGAACATGGATGACCCTAAATCCATCGGTCCAGCAATGGCTGTTGCCTTGTTAACCACACTTTACGGCGCAATGCTTGCTAACATGGTAGCCATACCTTTCGCTGACAAGCTAAAACTTAGGATGACAGAAGAGAATCTTATCAAGAGCATGTCGATTGATGCGGTGATGGCGATTCAGGCTGGCCAAAATCCTCGAGTAATAGAAATGATGTTGCGTAATTACCTTCCCGAAGGTGCGCGTGAAACTGAAGCAGAAACAGGTTAACGCGCACATGTCTGATCAAGAACATGAGTGCGAAGAATGCAAACCGGGGCTTCCTGCTTGGATGGGAACCTTTGCAGACTTAATGTCTCTGCTCATGTGTTTCTTTGTATTGCTTCTATCGTTTGCTGAAATGGATGTTTTGAAGTTTAAGCGTCTTGCTGGCTCCATGCGTGAAGCATTTGGTGTTCAGAAACAAGTCGAAGTGAATCAAGTCCCTACTGGCACCAGTGTGGTAGCACTAGAGTTCGCGCCGGGAAAACCAGAGCCAACGCCCATTCGGACAGTCATGCAACAAACGACTAATCCCAACGAGCAAAGTTTAGAGTTGATGTGCGATCAATCAACACCGCGTGAGGCTGCACATGAATGTACCGATGCATTGGATGAAAATGATAGGGAAATGCTAGAGCTGCAACAATTATTGGTTTCTACTGTCACTAAGGCTGCTGAGGAAGCAGAAGATCAGGCTCTCGAAATTGCGTCTTTTCTAGAGAAAGAAATTTCAGAAGAATTAATCGAATTAGAAACTCAAGGGCGCAAAATTATTATACGAGTTGAAGAGAAAGGGTCGTTTTCTTCAGGTTCAGCGCATCTGGAAGATGATTTTTTACCTATTTTGGACAAGCTCGTTGACCTACTAGGCTCTGTTCAGGGTAG
>NZ_LWFH01001155.1:0-742 GCF_001635725.1 Oleiphilus sp. HI0066 | reverse complement strand
CATCGGAACGATATCGCGATAAACACCGTTATCGTCGACATAGTTAAGTGTTTTTAAGCCGTACTTATTGCCAACATTGAAGTCATCAACACCATGGTCAGGCGCTGTATGTACTGCACCCGTACCGGCATCTGTTGTTACGTGATCACCAACTAGTACAGGAAGCTGCTTGTCGCGGTAAAAAGGATGAACCAACAACTCACCTTCAAGATCAGAACCTTTCGCCGAGCCAACGACTTCAAAGTTTTCAGCACCATAACGCTCCATAGCGTCATCAACGAGTGCTTGCGCAAGAACCACAAGTTCTTCGCCCAATCCTAGATCGACTTTCACTAAGGAATAATCAAGATCAGGATTCAAAGAAACCGCTTGGCTAGATGGAAGCGTCCAAGCCGTTGTTGTCCAAATTACGATAGAAAGATTTTGGCCATTATCGGCGGCATCAAATTTACCAAACACAGAAGCTCGATCGACAACATCGTAACGGGCATCAATAGCTGTACTTTCTTTGTCTTGATATTCAACTTCAGCTTCAGCCAACGCAGAACCACCCACCACACTCCAGTAAACTGGCTTGAAGCCTTTTACTAAGTGGCCGTTATCAATGATCTTGCCTAATGCACGAATAATATCGGCCTCGAACTTGAAGTCCATGGTGAGATAAGGCTTGTCCCAATCACCAAAGACACCTAAACGAATGAAGTCTTCTTTCTGACCAGCTACTTGCTTTGCTGCATATTCA
>NZ_LWFH01001154.1:0-1608 GCF_001635725.1 Oleiphilus sp. HI0066 | reverse complement strand
AATGACATGGGGATTCAGGTAGTAGAAACAGCGCCAGATTCCGACTCTCTTCTTATGTCCGACGGCGACTCTACTGATGAAGTAGCTGCCGCGGAAGCCGCCGCAGCACTTGCAGCAGTAGAAACAGAAGCTGGACGAACCACTGACCCTGTTCGCATGTACATGCGTGAAATGGGTACTGTAGAACTTCTTACGCGTGACGGCGAAATTCGTATCGCGAAACGTATTGAAGAAGGCTTACGTGATGTGATGGCATCACTTGCGCATTTCCCCGGTTCGGTTGCTTCTATTGTCGCTTTGTATGATCAAATCGTAGAAGACGAAGGTCGTCTTACAGATGTATTAACTGGCTATCTTGATCCAGAAGCGGAAGCGAATATTCCTGTTCCTGTAAATCCTACCGAAGCGAAAGAAAATTCTGATGATTCGGACGATGAAGAGGAAGAAACAGATAACGGTCCAGATCCAGAAGAAGCGCGAGAGCGTTTTGAAGCGATCCGTGTTCAGTTAGACAAAGCGCTTCGTACTGAAGAGAAGCATGGCCGTGCAAGCAAAGAAACAATCAAAGAGCTTAACGAGTTAGGTGAGCTGTTTGCACCTCTTAAGCTGAATGCTAAACAGTTCGATTACTTGGTAGCTTCTGTTCGTTCAGCGAACGATGNGGTTCGTGTGAATGAGCGTAATGTCTTGTCGATTTGCTCTCGCGAGTGCGGCATGGATCGCAAAGAGTTCATTAAACGTTTCCCTGGTAATGAAGCGAATTTAAACTGGGTGAACGAACTTCTCGAAGAGAAGCATGCCGCTTCTGCCAAACTTGATTTGTACAAAGATGAAATCGTACGTTCGCAACGTAAGATTGCATTTATTGCAGAAGAAGTTGGATTGACGGTCGCGCAGTTGAAAGACGTGAACCGTCGTATTTCAATCGGTGAAGCGAAGGCGCGTCGTGCCAAGAAAGAAATGGTCGAGGCGAACTTGCGTCTTGTTATCTCGATTGCGAAAAAATACACCAACCGTGGTTTGCAGTTCCTTGATCTGATTCAGGAAGGCAACATTGGTTTGATGAAAGCCGTAGATAAGTTTGAGTATCGTCGCGGTTATAAGTTTTCTACTTACGCAACTTGGTGGATTCGTCAGGCGATTACGCGTTCTATTGCAGACCAAGCGCGTACAATCCGTATTCCAGTGCACATGATCGAAACGATCAACAAGTTGAATCGTATTTCTCGTCAGATGTTGCAAGAAATGGGCCGTGAACCAACGCCTGAAGAGCTTGGTGAACGCATGGATATGCCGGAAGAGAAGGTACGTAAAGTACTCAAGATCGCTAAAGAGCCAATCTCTATGGAAACACCAATCGGTGACGATGAAGATTCGCATCTTGGTGATTTTATCGAAGATACTATGGCTGAATCTCCAGTGGATACAGCAACAGGTGAAGGTCTTAAAGAAGCAACACGTAGTGTTCTTTCTGGTTTGACTGCACGTGAAGCGAAAGTACTTCGTATGCGTTTTGGTATTGAAATGAATACGGACCACACTTTGGAAGAAGTTGGTAAGCAGTTTGATGTAACGCGTGAGCGTATTCGTCAGATAGAAGCCAAAGCG
>NZ_LWFH01001153.1:0-1547 GCF_001635725.1 Oleiphilus sp. HI0066 | reverse complement strand
GATGATCGTTCTTGTTCCCATCTTGCTTATAAATCTTATTTTCTCGCACACTGCGATCATAGAGCTAAACTTCCCTAGTGCAGATCAGGTGCAAGACATTGATGCCGAGCAGCTTTCTTTCCAAGTGCTGATCTTGCCAACAGCTATTGAGCTAAAAGAGGGCGCAAATACTCTTATCAAGCGCATAGAAAATACAGATCAGAACTTGCCGAATCTTTCGGCACTAAGCTTGGCGATGCAAGAGCTGAAAAGACGTGTTCCTGATAAGCGAGATATAACATTACTCGCTCAGCCCGATTCATCCTACCAAACAATTATTAACGTCATGGATGCTGTTAGGGCATATCCTAAAGTGATAGCGGGTAATGTGGTTAATGCTGAGTTGTTCCCGGATATTGGCATTGCTGATGCCCCAGAAGTTGGAGGGAACTAATCGTTTTGAAGCAATCGGTCAAAGCAAAGCGTATAGCGCGGCATAAACGCAGAGCAGCTAATTCGGGCGGCAAGTTGAATCTTGTTTCTCTGATGGATATTTTTACCATTTTGGTTTTCTTCTTGATGATCAATTCTAGTTCTGACATTCAGGTGTTGAATCAGGACGGAAAAATATATCTTCCTGTATCTTTGGCTGAAACCTTACCAGAGGAAACACTAGTTATTACCGTCAGTGTGTCGGATATTATTATTGGCGGGCGGACTATCATTTCTAGAGATGACTTCAGTGCATTTGCTGGAGATGTGGAACCCTCTGTATCCGAAGAGCTTAAGTATCAATTGAGCCGTTCAGACGGAGTGAATATTCAAGAGCCGGCAGTCACTATTATGGCTGATAAAGACGTGCCTTACGCATTTCTGAAAAAACTGATGGCAACCTGTGTAGATACAGGCTACACAGCGGTGGCCTTAGCTGTTAATCGCAAGGGGGACGGAAAACAAGCGGGGTAATTTGTTGACTTCAGGCTCTAGGGTTCTATGAAAGGGAGCCAATCAGAGCTTGCTGGCGTGGTCGAGAGTGAAACGCTCCATTGCTCATCGCTTGGATTAAAGTAATATCCATACACCGGCGCACCTTCTTCAAAGGTTTTGGTTGCCCAGATCATGCCAAAGCGTTCGTTAATGATAGCTGCATCAATCACTTTAGCTATTTCGTATTCTAATTCTAAAGCGCCTTTTAATTCTCCCTGCCCGGTGCTTTCCATAGCGTCATATTTATAAATGCTCGCACTTCGCAAAATGCCGCCGGCGGTATTGCTAGAGTGCAGCAGATGCATTTCAGTTGTATCGGTTAGGTAGTTTTTGATCGGTAGCCATGCACTGTCGTGGATTTCAGGTGAGGCAGTACCACTTGATTGTGTTCGAGCTATCCGTTGGTCTACCATCGAATCTAGCTGGTGGTAATCAAAAATATCTTGATTATCGAACGTCTGTAACGACTCGGTTTGACCTACGATATTGGTCAAACCGCCACTTCCCGTATTGATAAGAAGAAAAGACACTTTACTTGCGTTGGTCTCAAGTAATAGTGCATCAGCATCAGATTTAACTAG
>NZ_LWFH01001152.1:0-915 GCF_001635725.1 Oleiphilus sp. HI0066 | reverse complement strand
ACGGTGCGCTACTAGGCTTTGGTTTCTACATCGAAGGTGTAGAGGGCAAATTGCCTCAGTCGTAAACCGGGACGTTTAAAGTATCGGGAGCTTTGTTGAGCTTATTGCACAGCAAGCTCCCATTTTCCGGAAAAAGGCACAACTAAAAAGTGCCGTGATGTAATTACTAAGGTAGAAAAATGAAACAACTAAAAACTCTTGCAAGTGCAGCAGCACTTTCTGCAGCGGTAGTCGCTGCTCCAGCTCAAGCAGAACAATTCTGGGCAGACAACAGTGTAACTGTTCTTCACAGTGCTGATTACTTCAATGTAGGTTACAACTTCGGTGCTCCGAATAAGACTCAAGAAATGACTGTGATGACAATTGAGCACGCTTCTGGCCACGATTGGGGTGATGCGTTCTTCTTCGTAGATCGTCTAAACGGTAAAGGTTCAGCTTCTAGCTTCAACGAAACTTACGGTGAACTTTCTCCTCGTTTCAGCCTTAGTAACTTAGCAGGATCAGACTTAAGTGTTGGTCCGATTAAAGATGTACTTCTTGCTACAACTTACGAATTTAGCTCTAACTCAACTGGTTTTAGTCAAGACAATTACCTTTACGGTGTTGGCTTGAGCTGGGATCTTCCAGGATTTGCGTTTTTCGGCACTAACGTTTTCTACGCTGATAATGAAAACAACAAGGATGACGTTCAGTTGACAGTTACTTACGGTGTTCCTTTCGCAGTAGCAGGTGTTGACTTCATGTTCGACGGTTACATCGACTGGTCTTCAGCAGAAGCTGATCACGCGTCTGATTTCCACTTCAACCCACAGCTTCGTGCTGACGTAGGCAAGTTCATGGGTATCACCAAGTCTAAGCTTGAAGTTGGTATCGAATACTCTTACTGGAGCAACAAGTTCGGTGTTAAGAGTGACG
>NZ_LWFH01001151.1:0-1278 GCF_001635725.1 Oleiphilus sp. HI0066 | reverse complement strand
ACCGAACAAAAAGTAAACACGTAAGGGCTCATATCAACGTTAGTTGTGTTGAGTGGCCACTCTTATCTGGACTGCTTTGGCAGCCCGAAAATCGAAGCAGTAAAAATCGGACTTTCTCGCTAGATAGGAGTTAACAATGAAAAATTCAAAAGCTTTGCGCCTACTTTGCGCAGGCATGATTGCGTCTACCGTTTCTGTATCGGCAAACGCTTGGTCGTTCTTCAAATTTGGAGGCGCCGACAAACCTAAACCTACCATTACCGAAATCGTTGCTAAGAGTGGCAATGGCTTCGATCATCGCCGTTATGATAACGATATTTTATTAGCCGCGGTTCAAGCAGCTGGTCTTGCTGAAACACTTGCCAGCGAAAAGATCGACGTAACAGTATTCGCTCCAAGTGACGCTGCATTTTTGCGCTTGGCTCGTGACTTCGGCTATGAAGGGAATAGCGAAGAGGGCGCATTCAACGCGATCTTCGCCACACTGCTAGGATTATCTGGCGGTGACGAGGATGCAGCCATCGATATTCTGCGTAACATTCTGCTTTACCATGTTGCTCCTGAATCACGTTCTAAATTCAGCGTCATATATAACGGCGAAGTACCAACCCTACTTGATGGTGCTAGCATCTTACCTGTTGGACTTCAGCTCGTAGATAACGACCCAGAATTTAAGAATCCTAAACTGTCATTCTGGAAGCGTGGTACAAAAGCAAGCAATGGTATCGTGCACTCCATCAATCGCGTACTTATTCCACTCGACCTGCCAGCGGCAGGACAAAGTGATCTCCCAACTATCGCAGGCACAGCTATCGCAGTCAGCTCACTTGAAGGCGTCGATAGCAATCCGAATGACTTTGATATTTTGCTGCAAGGTATTCTTGCAGTTGATGCAGGCAAAGCTGCTGGCGAAGGCTTAGTTGACATCTTGAGCACCGTGCCGGGCTTAACGGTATTCGCGCCGACTGACGCTGCATTCATCCAGCTTGTGAAAGACTTAGGTGTTAATGTGAGCACAGAGCAAGAAGCTCTTGACGTTGTGCTTGCAGCGCTACCTGGTCTTACGGGGCTAGATTTAGCAACAGCACTTGAGACCGTCATTACCTATCACGTGACGGTAGGAACCGGTGACACTGCACTGACCTTGAAAGACCTTCTTGTTGCAGATGAAATCGATACCGTGCTTGGTCCAGTCATCAAACCTGATGGCCGCACACTTGGCGATATCGAAACACGTGTCGCAGATCCAGAGTTGATCTTACGTGCTGGAAATATCTT
>NZ_LWFH01001150.1:0-1080 GCF_001635725.1 Oleiphilus sp. HI0066 | reverse complement strand
TGCAAGTTTTTATAAAAAACGTTGTGTCTAATGGCTTAAAAGGCCTAAAGCAGCTTTCAACACAGGTACACAAAATGGACGTAGTAATTATTGGTGCCGGTATTATGGGCGTTACTTTCGCGCATATCGCCAAAACCGTTGACCCTAAACTGAATATAACGATTCTAGAGCGCCTTGATCAGGCTGCTGGAAGCAACTCAAGTGTTTTTAATAATGCAGGTACCGGTCACGAAGCGAATTGCGAATTAAACTACACACCTGTCGATGAAGAAGTTATCAGTGTTGAAAAAGCCTTAGACATCCACGCTCAATTCAACGTCGCTAAGCAATATTGGGCAAACTTAGTAAAGAACGGAATCATTAAAGATCCCGAAAGCTTTATTCACCCGACGAAGCACTGCACGCTGGTAAACGAAGACAGTATTAATCTTCTACACATGCGCTATAAAGAGATGGCATCGCACCATTTCTTTGACGAGATGAAGTTGTCAGAAGACTTCGATGAAATTCAAAGCTGGATTCCACTAACGATGGAAGGTCGATCTCGTCATCAGAAGATGGCTGCAACACGCGTTGACCATGGCACCGATGTCAACTTCGAGTCGATTACTAAGCAACTTGCTCAGCATATGGAAAATGAGCAGAGTGCGGATATTCAATACAATACGCATGTTAAACGCGTGCACAAGAGCCCATCTGGTAGCTGGTTGATTGAATGCGAACAAAACGGCGTGGCGAAACAGGTGCGCGCAGACAAGCTATTTGTTGGCGCCGGCGGTGGTGCTTTCCCTATTTTAAAAGCGAGCCATCTACCAGCAGGTCGGCGCTTCTCAGGTTTCCCAGTTGGTGGTCGTTTTCTTGCAGCAGAGATAGATAAAGAAGTCGCCCAATCATATGGCGCAAAAACATATGGTAAAGCCGCTGTTGGCGCACCGCCAATGTCAGTTCCGCACTTAGATCTGCGTGTTGCTGACGGTAAATATTATCTACTATTTGGCCCATTTGCGACGTTCTCGCCGATTTTAGAGAAGGGTAGAGGAATCGTGGAGTTCATTCGAATGGTCCATTTACACGACATTC
>NZ_LWFH01001149.1:0-1135 GCF_001635725.1 Oleiphilus sp. HI0066 | reverse complement strand
TGCCGCTCGGGCTTGAAGTTTACCTTGTTGAGCGATCAGTCGCGCTCCCGCCATTGAGCTTTCTTCATCAGCAGTCGCAACAATGATTAAGGGCTCATTTAACTCCGCTTGATCCATACTCTTTAAGGCTTCTACTATGATAGGGAAGAAACCTTTCATATCGCATGTCCCTAAGCCATAGTACTTGCCCTCAGAGAAACTCAACTTAAAAGGGTCTGAGTTCCATCTTGCCTGATCATAAGGAACCGTATCAGTATGCCCAGCCAACACTAAACCTCGACTGCCTGTTCCAAGCGTCGCGATAAGGTTGTACTTTCCCGCCTGTTGATCAACCGGAATTACTTCACAGCGAAATCCTAAACCCAAAAACCACTTTTCTAATTCTCGAATCACGGATTCATTACTATGATCCCAAGAGGAATCACTAGCGCTAATTGAATTTTCGCCGACAAGTTTCGCTAACAGCGTTTCAAAGCTGTGTAATTCCTTAGGAATATGCAATTTCATTGAATTTATTTCCAAACCTCTAGGACACTTAACTCAACGCGTTTAAACGTAAACGAAACACTTCCGTCTCCATTGAGAGGAGTAATCACAAGTAAGTGCTCATCAACCTGACTAAGCATACCCTCGGATTGTTTGCCATTCAGCAATGTGATGCGCACCCGTTCTTCTAACATCGCGTCAAGCTCTGTAAGCTCGACGTTCAAATATTGCGGCTCTATTTCCACTGGTTTACTTTCAACAACCGGCTCAGCTTTCGGTTCAGGAACATATTTCTGAAGCCCAAGTTCAACGCCTTGATCCGTATTCACAGTAAGCTGCGTCCCACCGTATTCCAAGACAGGTAACCAACCATAAGCCTGTTCAATCGCCATGTCATGAGAAGACAAGCTGACATTCAACACTCCGCCTTTTGCGATATAAGCAGACAATGCCATCGCGGCTGCATCCGAGACACGAAACCCTTCTTGAAGTAACTGAGCTTTCCAACCATCGATCACGGACATTGAGAATCCGGCTAGGTCTAAGTCCTCTTGGACCACAGATTCACAACTATTTAAGAGCCGCTTGAAATATCCATTTTCTATATATTGAAATGAAACCAAATCTAAGCCACGAGCTGTACTGAAGC
>NZ_LWFH01001148.1:0-1233 GCF_001635725.1 Oleiphilus sp. HI0066 | reverse complement strand
ATTTTTTTATTCAACCGACGTACGAACACACCAGCAATTTCTTCACGCTCGCTAGGCTTACCGGTTTCTTTTTCAACTATTGAAGCGAGAATCAAAGCTTCATATGGCGTTGCTAATGGCAGTTTAGATTGTCGCTTCGACCATTCTTCGTCTAGCACTTTGAGTAAGCGCTGATGCGCGCGCTTTAAAATGGAAAGATCGCTCTCACCTTTGTGGAAAAAGTAAGTATCCGGATAAATCGCCCCTTCGGGATGCGTGAAAACAAAATCGCCTTTTTGCGGAAGATCGCTTGATTTATTTCCTGTGAGTTTTTGCAGTACCTCTTTGTCACTCAAACCTACCAACACATGTTGCAAGCGAGAATCTGATTCAAGCACTGCACGCGCTTCTTTGAATGTAGATCCTTCAATTAAAACGACTTTATAGCTGACATACTGATTTGATGTAAGCAAGGCAAACAGCTCAACCAGCGTCATATCGCGTTGAATTTCAAACTCGCCGGCTTTGAGTTTCGGACTAAGATTTTTATGGCGAACGTATATCTTGGCCACTTCTTCATATTCAATAATTCCCAATTTATGGAAATCATTAATCACTCGGTTGGACGAGCTTCCTTTTTTAAGTTCGTATACAAAAGGCTCTGTGATTGGTAAGGGCTTTTCGAGATAACGCAGATAAGAAAGGACTGCTAACGCACCAAGCAATGCGAAAAGAACAACTGAGCCGAGAAAAAATTTAAGCCACTTCATAATCAAAACCAAAGCGCTGTTTTACTGTTGACATCATCTTATTTACTTGTGTAGAAGGCGCATATTTTGATTGCTGAAACTGGCTAACAGGCCATACACCAAATACACTGTTGATCATGAGTAAGGCATCTGCCTGATGCAGATCATCCAATGTCATTTGTCGCTCCTGTATCGTGAAAGAGCCATCGAACTCCTCAAGCTCGCCTGCTAGCAAAGCACTTAATAAGGTACCGCGAATTCCACAAACACTCAGTTCTGGCGTGTAAAACGTTCCATCAATCAAAGCGATTAAGTTTGATTTGGTGCCTTCAATAACGTGATTCTTTTGATCAAGCATGACACCTTCCGGCGCGCCGTTTAACTCGCGAGCCCCCATGACCTGATCAAGTCGATTCAGATGCTTGATACCTGCCAACATAGGTTGCTCACTCAAGCGATGCGAACACAAGGCAAGCTCAATCCCCGATGAATAATAAGATTCTTG
>NZ_LWFH01001147.1:0-1082 GCF_001635725.1 Oleiphilus sp. HI0066 | reverse complement strand
GAGATCGAGGTTCGTAAGAAGGACCTAGGCTTACACCCAAAACCAATCGATAGCGCAGAATTGCTATCTGAGATCATTGCCCAAATCAAAGACACTGGCAATGCAGAACGCGAAGCGTCTCTAAACTTCTTCATCTACAACACGCTTCCTGGTACGACTCCGGCGGCAGGCGTAAAAGCAGCTTTCTTGAAAGAAATCGCGCTTAGCAATGAAACAGTTGCAGAAATTTCTCCAGAATTCGCGCTAGAGCAACTTTCTCACATGAAAGGCGGCCCTTCTGTTGAAGCACTTCTAGACATCGCCCTTTCTGACGACGCGCAAGCAGCGGCAGCGGCTGAAGTATTGAAGTCACAAGTATTCTTGTACGATGCAGACACAACACGTCTTGCAGACGCGTTCAAAGTAGGCAACGCAATCGCAAAAGATATTCTTGAAAGCTATGCAAAAGCAGAGTTCTTCACGAAGCTTGACGATATCCCAGAAAAAATCGACGTTGTTACTTACATCGCAGCAGAAGGCGACATCTCTACTGACCTTCTTTCTCCAGGTAACCAATCACACTCACGAGCTGACCGCGAACTTCACGGCCAGTGCATGATCACGCCTGAAGCACAACAAGAAATCGTTGAGCTTGGTAAGAAGCACCCGAACGCGAAAGTTATGCTTATCGCTGAAAAAGGTACGATGGGTGTTGGTTCTTCACGTATGTCTGGTGTTAACAACGTTGCACTTTGGGCTGGTGAAAAGACTTCTCCATACATTCCATTCATCAACAACCGTCCAGTTGTAGCAGGTACTAACGGTATCGCGCCAATCTTCTTGACGACTGTTGGCGTAACAGGTGGTATCGGTCTTGACCTTAAAAACTGGGTTAAGAAAACTGACGCAAATGGCGAAGTTGTTCGTGATGAAAACGGCGATCCAGTATTAGAAGAAGCATACTCTGTTGCGACAGGTACTGTTCTTACTATCGATACAAAAGCGAAGAAGCTTTACAACGGTAGCGAAGAGCTTTCTGACGTTTCTGACGCATTCACGCCTCAGAAAGTTGAGTTCATGAAGGCTGGCGGTTCTTACGCGGT
>NZ_LWFH01001146.1:0-1685 GCF_001635725.1 Oleiphilus sp. HI0066 | reverse complement strand
GCCGTCAGGGTTATCGATATATTTATTGCTCAACGAGGATAAAACTATGAGATCTATCGACCTTTCACCACTATACAGAACTGCAATTGGCTACGATCACGTACTTAACTTGCTAGAAAGCGCAAGTAGAGGCGATTCGAAAAATACTGGCTACCCGCCCTACAACATTGAAGTAATCGAATCCGACAAATATCAAATTACACTCGCAGTTGCTGGTTTCTCAAAGAACGAAATTCAGATCACAAGCGAGCGCAATAAGCTCAATATTAAAGGAAAGCATGTTGCAGACCACAAAGAACGAAAGTTCCTACATCAAGGTATTGCTGGTCGTGACTTCGAACGCACCTTCGAACTCGCTGAACATGTTCGCGTCGTCGGCGCAGATCTCGAAAATGGCCTTCTAAAGGTTGATCTTGTCAAAGAGATTCCTGAAGCGATGAAGCCTAAGAAAATCGAAATTGGAACTCAAATTATCGACGCTTAAATTCATTTTCTAGACCTTCTTAAAGAGCGGCAATTAGCCGCTCGTTTTGCATAGACATATCAAAAATGTAATTTTAGAAACCGGCCTATCCACTTTATTTTGAACTATTAACCCATATATCCGTTCAAGTACTCATATCGGAGATTGAAGTGAAGCGCATATTACTGTTTTTAGCTACTAACTTAGCAATCATTGTTGTCTTAAGTATTACACTCAGACTACTTGGATTCGAACGCATTCTCGACGCCAACGGTGTCGACCTAAACATGAACTCCTTACTACTGTTCGCATCAGTATTTGGATTTGGCGGCTCATTTATATCCCTTGNGATCTCAAAGTGGATGGCGAAAAAGACCACCGGCGCTAAAGTAATTACGCAAGCCAGCAACCCAACAGAAAAATGGCTAGTAGACACCGTTAGCATGCAGGCAAAAGCGGCAGGTATTGGAATGCCTGAGGTCGCGATTTATCCGGGTAAAGAAGTTAATGCATTCGCCACGGGTGCCAACCGAAACAATGCATTGGTTGCCGTGAGTGCAGGCCTTTTAAACAACATGACCAAAGATGAAGCTGAGGCTGTTTTAGCCCATGAAGTAAGCCATGTTGCTAACGGCGACATGATCACATTGAGCTTAATCCAAGGCGTCGTGAACACATTTGTGATTTTCTTCAGTCGCGTTATTGGCCACACCATCGATCGTGTGGTTTTCAAAAACGAACGAGGCCACGGCATTGCATATTGGGTATCAACGATTATCGCTGAAATCGTACTGAGCATACTCGCTAGCACCATTGTTATGTGGTTCTCTCGCCAACGAGAATATCGCGCTGATGCTGGCGGAGCAAAACTAGCAGGCACGCATAAGATGATCGCAGCATTGAAGAGACTTCAAGCACAAACAGAGAGCCAAGAACTCCCTGACCAATTAACAGCGTTTGGCATTTCCGGACTCAGACACTCTAAATTTGGTGCGTTGTTTTTATCTCACCCGCCATTAGAGCAACGAATTCAAGCACTGGAGCAATCGATGGCGCGAAACTAAGAACGCTTAGTTCGCACACAATAAAAAAGGCCGCAATAGCGGCCTTTTTTGATAATCACTAATGCTTAGATCAGCCCCTGCGCCTCTGCTTCTGAACGAATGCCAGCCCATCCTTCGCGCACTGTTCTGATGTGACTTGCCACTTCATCCAACAACTC
>NZ_LWFH01001145.1:0-22140 GCF_001635725.1 Oleiphilus sp. HI0066 | reverse complement strand
TACTATTACTTGTTGTAATTGGTTGGATCGCTGTGTTCCAAGGCGACAAAGTTGAACGTTTGTACCACACGATGACTCTGTTTGATGGCGATAAAATCGTTCATAACTTCTCAAACATGCGCGAGGTCGCGCCAACGGTAGAGATCAAACCTTCAACAGATGCCTCTAAGTTTGATAGTCAGCCAGCACCATTGCCAATAGCATTTACTTACAAGAGCGAGCAGAGCGTAGAAGAGTATTTAGCGCGCACGAGCACGACAGCGTTGTTGGTGTTGAAAGACGGTTCAGTGACATATGAAGAGTATTATCAAGGAACCAAAGACACTGACTATCGTATCTCCTGGTCTGTCGCGAAGTCATTCTTGTCTGCTCTGTTTGGTATCGCCGTTGAAGAGGGTGACATAAAAAGCATTGAACAATCCGTGACGGAGTATGTGCCTGAACTTGTCGGAACAGGGTATGACGGTGTTCGGATTAAAGACGTATTGCAAATGTCTAGCGGTGTTGCCTTCAATGAAGACTATTACGACTTCAATTCTGATATTAATCGCTTTGGCCGTACCTTTGCATTAGGCGGATCATTCGATGATTTTGCGGCAAGCCTGAAAAACGAAAAAGAACCTGGCACATTTTTACACTACGTCAGCATCGACACGCATGTACTAGGAATGGTGTTGCGTGCAGCGACAGGAAGAGAAATAGCAGACTACTTTGACGACAAGCTCTGGTCGAAAATCGAACCTGAATCGAGCACTTACTACATTGTTGATGATGAAAATGAGCCAATGGTACTCGGCGGGCTGAATATGCGCACGCGTGACTTCGCGCGCTTTGGATTGCTCTACCTTAACAACGGAAAATGGAAGGATGAGCAGGTTATACCAGAAGCGTGGGTGAAGGCTTCAGTAACGCCTGACGCTCCGCATCTTGTGCCAGGTGAGCGGGACAACTCCTACATCAATTTAGGTTACGGCTATCAATGGTGGATTCCAGAAAATGCTGACCAAGAGTTCTATGCGATTGGCATCTACGGGCAGTTTATTTACGTCAACCAAAAGGCCAATGTCGTCATTGTGAAGAACTCTGCTCATCTAGAATTTGCAGACAATGACTATGAGTCGTTTTTTGAGGTCATTGCATTCTGCCGTGAGGTGGTGAAGTCATTGGAAATGATTGAGTCATAATCGAAGTTTGCCATTCGCGCTCAACGGGATTTTTGCTTCGTTCTAATCCGTCATTGCTGCGCAGGCGGCACAAAAGCGCTTTAGCGCGTTGAACAACCAACGGTCGGCCCGAAGGTTAAGCGAAGCGCATCATCTATTGTTTAAAGAGCAATGCATGGAGTTAGACAGAAGCTGACTTTAGTTCAGTTCCCTTGTCTATGCCTGTTTCAAGAGCTTAAGAGACCTTGAGTTAGTTTGGATATCGCCATTTACCAGCATCGCCTTTCTTGAAAAAGGGGACATTTTCTTTTGCTTAGGTTTTATCTCTCAAATTCACTTAGCTTGTTCAAAACTTAAAAGTGAAGATTCAACCTTGATTCTGTTTCTTGCTTAATAGCAATTATCTAATCTCTCTAAGTGCCCCGGGGACAGCACTGTGGTTCTTCCTTAAGCACACAAAAATAGATGTCATTTAAATGTCACGCGAAGGACACAGATTTGTAACAGCATAAAAATAACCTTAGAGAAAATTACATAGAGATGTCTAGATGTCTGTATATTCGATTAGTCGGGGTGAAGGTTCTGTCCCTGTTTATCGTCAAATTGCGCTTTGGTTGAAGAAAGAAATTTCCGACAATTATCAAGCTGGCGATGCGCTTCCTTCAGAAATTGCACTTGCAAAAAAACTGGGTGTTAACCGTCATACCTTGAGACGGGGGGTTGATGAGCTTGTTAGTGAAGGTTCCGTTGAGAGGCGTCATGGTGTAGGCGTTCTTGTGCTAGATAAAGTACATAGCTATTCAATTAACTCCCAATCAAGATTTACTGAAGCTTTTGAAGCCTTAGGTTTTGAGACCAGAAGCGCGTTACTCGCTAAAAAAGTGATCATTGCCAATGACGTTCTCTCTGAAAAATTAGAGATAGAAGGTGGCGCTCATGTCATACATCTTGAAACCTTAAGGATTGTTGAGCAACAACCTTTCTGCTTAATAAGTCATTTCTTGCCACTCAACGCATTTCCAGGTGTTCTGGATACATTTGAAGGGGGTTCTCTTCATCGTTTTCTGAAGTCTAATTTTGGTACCGGTCTGGCTCGAAAAGAAAGCGTGGTCAGCGCCGCATTACCGACTTCTGAAGAAGCTGCTCAGCTTTTAATGCCGAAGGGCGGACCAATACTGAAATCAAAAAGTGTTAATGCCGATGTGATTGGCGGTCGACCGATCGAATATGCCATTACGCGATTTCGAGGTGGTGCTACCGAATTATCTTTAAATTTCGATCTCAAAAACTAAGAGGATATTACTATGAAAATCAGAAGCTTAATTGCAGCCGGTATGGCTTGCTTGACTGTGTCTAGTGCAGTGTTGGCGGAATTGCCAGATGGCTCAAAAGGCAATCCACTAAGAGTTTTAATGGTACCCGCGGATACTGGTACAAATGATATTACGCAGGACTATAAGCCAGTCTTTGATGGTATCACTAAGAATTACGGTATTCACTTTGACGTAAAAGCGGGCAATAGCTACGCCGCTGTTGTAGAGGGGATGTGTAACGACCAGGCTGACATTGCTTGGTTTGGTGCTTCTACCTATGGTGAAGCTTACAATCGTTGCGGTGTTGATTTACTCGCTGTTGACGTCAAGAAAGGTGACTCTTCGTACTACTCAGGTATTTTCGTTAAGAAAGGCAGTGGTATCAACGAAATATCTGACCTCAAAGGACATAGTGTTGCATTTGGAAGCACAAGTTTTACTTCATCATTCAACTTTCCGGTTGCCATGATTATCGCTGCTGGCATTGATCCAGTGAAGGATCTCGACAAAGTTATTGTGGCGGGCTCGCATTCTGCGTCATTAGCGGCACTCGCGGAAGGAAAAGTAGATGCAGCGGCTGCATCCTATAACTCGTTCGGTAAAGCAGTTAAGAAAGGTGCGATTGACCCGGATAAGTTTAAGCCTCTTGCGAAATCTCAACCTATTCCAAACCCACCCCTAGCGATGAATAAAGGATTGCCTGGCTCGCTAAAGGCAAAGCTTAAAGAAGCGTTTAACACCATCCATACCAAGATTGATTCAAGCAAAATTCGTGGCTACGGCGGTAAGAAAGTTGATCGTTACGACGCTGAATTTGATGAGCAAAAAATCTTTGATGCGCTTGCCAAATTAGGTGCAGTCACGAAGCAAGTAAAAGAAGAAATGATTGCCAAGGCGGGTCAACGCTAATTTGGTTTCTTGGTATAGGAGTGAGCGCTCATGGATAGAGCTCTCGCTATATACCGATAGCATTAAAAACGAGGTGTTAGATATGCTTGCATTTGATTCAGTCTGCCGTCGATTTAAAGACGGCACCGTTGCTGTGAAGGATGTATCTCTTAACATTCCCCAAGGAGAGTTCTGCGTATTGTTGGGTCCTTCAGGCGCAGGGAAATCGACATTGATGAATATGATCAATGGTGTCGTAGAACCAACATCAGGCAAGGTGCATTTTGATGGCGAACCGATCACTCGCAGTAACCTGCGACAATTTCAGAGACATGTTGGCATGATCCATCAACAGTTGCATTTAATACCTCGACTATCGGTCCTACATAACGTCTTAAGTGGCTTGTTGCCAGACAAGAGTCTTTTACGCAGCTTATTGAAGTCCTTTCCTAAAGAAGATCAGTTGAAAGCTTTTGAGTTGCTCAATGAAGTAGGTTTGGAAAAGAAGCACTTGATGCGCAGAGCTTCGGAGCTTTCTGGAGGTCAACAGCAACGTGTTGCGATAGCCAGAGCATTTGTTTCCAGCCCGAAAGTGGTATTAGCAGATGAACCTGTTGCCAGTTTAGATCCTGCGATGAGTCGTAGTGTTTTAAATAGCTTAAAAGCTGCTGCCAAGCATCACGGTGCGACTGTCGTTTGTACCTTACATCAGTTGGATTATGCCTTGGAGTTTGCCGATCGAATTGTCGCGTTGCGTGCCGGTGAGGTGTTTTTTGATGGCTCGCCTGCTGAATTAGACAACCAAACACAACGAGCGATCTATGCCTTTACTCAAACGGAAGGGCAGGAGAAAAGCGAGCTTGCACTTGAAGAGGTAGCCGCCTGATGCAATCAAAGCAACGCCAATGGCAAGAGTGGCCCTTGCATCAAGCCGTTACGCCAAAACGTATATTTATTGTTTTCGTCGCTTTCGTGATCTTGTCTTTGTCGGCACACAATACCGAAATGGACAAAGCGGCAGTCGAAACTTCAAAAGCCATTGCATCAGCTATAGGCATCGGTGATTCGCAAGTACTAGACGGCGCTGTTCGTTTTGCCAGTAAAGCATTTCCGGTTCAAATTTCTGAAAGAACAGAAATCTCGAGAATCGATGAGTTTGATAAGGATAATCTTCCATGGTTTGCCTATACAGAAAAAGGTGAATTGAGAGAATATGACGCATTAGAAGATACATGGACGGTCGAGGAAACCGAGTTTCTGGTTGAACCAATCGGTTATTTACAGAAAGTGCTTTTCAAAATGTGGGAAACCATCGAAATGGGTTTTTGGGGCACCCTGATCTCAATTATGATCTCCCTTCCTTTGGGGGTTCTCGCAGCGAAAAACTATGCCCCTCACCGTATTTTCTACACCATTGCCCGTTTCTGGCTTAGTTTCCATCGAGCAATGCCAGAGCTAATTATCGCGCTGTTTCTCGTGCTGATGTACGGCTTTGGCCCTATCGCTGGTGTATTAGCCTTGGCTATTCATACAAGCGGTGTCTTGGGTAAGTTTTTTGCCGATGAAATTGAGAATGCACCCACGGGGCCTCAGCTAGCGCTCAAATCAGCGGGTAGCGGAAGCCTTAAAGTACTGCGTTACGCTGTGTTTCCTCATGTTCTGCCAGCTTGGATTGCGTATGTTCAGTATATCTTTGAACGAAATATTCGAACGGCAACAGTGCTTGGCATCGTCGGCGCCGGAGGTATTGGAATGGAATTAAAAGGTCGTTGGGATTTGTTTGATTACGACCATGTATCGACCATTCTTTTGGTCATTTTTATCACCGTTTTAATATTGGAATATGGCTCGCAAAAGCTGCGTAAAAAGACATTGTAGTTGGGCCTAACAACGAGCAAAAGCTTTCTTTTGCCTGGTGTTGTCTAGATATCTAGAAGAGAAATGCAAATGAGAAAGAACTTAGAACTGCCTAGATCAGAATGGATTAAAGCTTTAAGCAGGATTAAACGATCTGACTTAGTCGAGCAAGTCCAGGGTCTTGCAAAGGACTGGTTAATTAAACCGGTCAGTCCTCCTCAGTCAGGTTTAGGGGCATTGAAACTGAAAGAAAGCACATTATCTGAAGCCTTCTTTCTTGGCGAGTTTCCGCTATCAAGCGTATGGATAGAAATCACGACTCAGTCAGGTCAAGTTGTACAGGGGGCCGCCAACGTAATGCATGATGATATTGAATACGCAGAAACGCTGGCTATTTGTGATGCGGTCTTGGCGGAGGAGCTAGTCGGATTTGATCTCGTTGCTGCTTTGCTCGATGAAGGGCAGCGTCTGTTCGAAGAAAGGGAGTCAGCTCGTAGAAAAATCTTGTCGAGTACGCGCGTTGACTTTTCGCTTCTTGAAGATGCTTTAGATACTAATGACGAACCAGGCTATCAAGCTTCTGATAGGAAGGAGGAAGCATCCAATGTTGCAAGTTGATTCCTTGTGGCTGCCTCAATTACAGCAGCAACAATATCGCGAGTTACTTAATGCCATGTCTCGACCAGGGCAGCAAAACACGCTTCTTTACGGAAGGTCTTCTGAGGCTTCTCAGGTTGATTCAAGACAGACAGTCGGTGGCTTTTTGCCCTTGTTGGCGACATTGGCGGATTCTCAAGTATCGGTGTCAGATCCTGAGTCCTTAATCTCGGAAAGTGACTGGCGAATGTTGCAGGCAGATAAAACAGACCTTGAGACTGCCGACTTCATCATTGCGAAGGGGCAGCAATGTATCGTCCACGACCCTAAGTTAGGTTCACTCGCTAATCCGGAGCAATCAGCCACGCTGATCATCAATGTAACGGCCATTGGTCGAGGTGACTTAAAGCTGCAATTGATGGGGCCAGGCGTGAACGGCAAGATAACACTAGAGATTGATGGACTTGATCAGGCCTGGCTAGAGCGAAGAAATAGTTGGTGTTCCGCCTTTCCTCTCGGTGTCGATATTATTCTATGTGACCAGGAAAGCTTCATTGCATTACCACGCACGACACAAGTGGAGGTGATTTAATGGCATATGTTGCAGTAAAAGGTGGCGGCCAGGCACTTAGAGGTGCTGAAGGTGCGTTCGATTACCTTAGAGCGAGGCAAGGAGAGCAGGCGATTGATTCTGAATCGATTCGTCATCAACTAAGACTTCTGCACAGCCGCGTTATTTCTGAAGGAGGGATTTTTCACCCAGACTTAGCTTCGTTGGCAATAAAGCAGTTTCATGGCGATACACTTGAAGCATCTTTTGCGCTCAGGGCTTATCGATCAACAGTTCCCAGATTATTAGAAACACCGTTAACCGATACTAGCAGAATGCGTGTTACGCGTCGAATTTCGTCTGCCTTTAAAGATATTCCAAATGGTCAAATGTTAGGTGCCACCACCGACTATCAGCTTAGATTAATGCGAATGGAAATGTTTGATGAGTCGCCTGAAACCTTTCAAACGATTGCCAAGAAATGGTTTGCCGATATACCTGAGGCAAATGTACCGGATACCTTTCCAAAAGTGCTGGATGAACTGAGAAAGCAGGGGCTTCTTCCTCCTGAATCTGAACAGCATAGTTCTAATGATCCTTTTGATATCACGCGTGAGCCGCTGGTTTTTCCAGTTCCGAGGTCCGCGGCATTAGCCACAATGGCTAGGGCAGAGCAGGGCTCATTACTCGCCATGGCCTATTCAAATATGCGAGGTTACGGCGATATACATCCTACCGTTGCGGAATTACGTGTGGGTTATGTGCCTGTGATGCTACCTCACCCGATTACCGGTGAATTGACTGAAATTGGCGAAGTGGAAGTGACTGAATGCGAAGTCGTGGCCATGTACGAGGATGAGCAAGATGGGCAAAGGGCCAATAAGAAGGCCATGTTCACCTTAGGCTATGGCGCGTGCTTTGGGCACAATGAAGTGAAAGCAATTAGTATGGCGATCTTGGATCGTGCGCTTCAGAAAGGGATGCGAGACGGCCCATCAAATCCATCAGAAGATCCTGAATTTGTATTGCTGCATGTCGATGGCGTGGACTCTATGGGCTTTTGCTCTCATTACAAAATGCCTCACTACGTGACGTTCCAGTCAGATATGGATCGATTGAGAGCGACCCAAAATAAGCAAAGGGAGGCTGCAGAGTCATGAGTCAATACAATTTTGGATTTCTCGACGAGCATGCAAAGAAAGAAGTCAGGCGCTGTACCCTAAAAGCCATATCTATTCCTGGTTACCAAGTACCGTATTCAAGTCGGGAAATGCCAATGGGAAGAGGTTTTGGTACCGGCGGGCTGCAACTCACATTATCGCTGATTGGTGAAAACGATACCCTTAAAGTGATTGACCAGGGATCAGATGATTCAGTTAATGCGGTCAATCTTCGTGAATTTATCCAAATGACCTGCCCAGGTATCGACACAACGACGGATACAGAAGAGGCTGATATTGTTCAGTCTCGTCATCGTATTCCGGAAAAAGAGCTACGTGAGGATCAAATATTGGTCCTGCAGGTACCATATCCCGACCCGCTGGTAATTGTTGAACCCTCCGAAGACAAACGCAAGCAGATGCATGGAGAGGGTGATTACTCACGCTTGTTAGTTAAGCTATACGAAGACTTAGTGAAGTATCAAGAGATTACGATTTCACATCGATATCCTACTCGTATTAATGACTGCTACGTGATCGACCCGTCACCGATACCTCGTTGGGATGTTCCTAAGATACACCAATCAAAATCACTTATTTTGCTAGGAGCGGGTCGTGAGAAAAAAATCTATGCCGTCCCTCCTTACACAAATGCTGATCCTCTGGCTTTTGACGATGTGCCGTTTCGTGTAGAAGATTTTGATGACGAACACGGAAACCGTCGCGCCTGTAAGAAATGTGGTTCGACCAGCAGTTTTCTTGATGAATTTGTGGACTCTACAAATGGTCAAAAAGTCTATCAATGTTCAGACAGCGATTATTGTGAAAAGTTTGCAGCAGCTCGTGCCGCCAAGAATGAGTGTAGGCAAAAGGAGGCGGTGAATGGATAAGGTACTAGAAGTCAGAAATTTATCGAAAGTGTATGGCAATGGTTGTTCTGATTGTTTTGAACTAACGGGGCCTGAGGCGGATACCAACATATGCCCTAGTTGCGGGAGTGTTGTTGCGGCTCATGATCTTTCTTTTGATCTATATAAAGGCGAAATCTTAGGGATTATGGGCGAATCTGGTTCGGGCAAATCAACCTCAGTGAAGTGTCTTTATTTTGATGAAGAACCTAGTTCAGGTAGCGCTGTTTTTTATGATGAAGGTAAACAATACGACTTATTCAATTTGAATTCCGCTCAGCAACGTCAACTGGCTAGCCTGCGTTTTGGTATGGTTTATCAGAACCCCTACTTGGGATTGAACTTTGATATTTCAGCGGGTGGCAATATTGCTGAACGTTTGTTGATGTCTAGTGTTAGTAATTACAGCCATATAAGAGAGCGTGCAAGATCACTATTGCATCGTACTGAGGTGCCGACAGCAAGAATCGATGCATTGCCCAAAACCTTCTCTGGCGGTATGCAGCAGCGAGTTCAAATCGCCAAAGCCTTGTCGACGTATCCTCCACTGTTATTTCTTGATGAGGTGACAACGGGATTAGACCTATCCGTACAAGCGGCCATTCTCGACTTGATTATGGAAATACAGCAAGAGATGGAAACCGCCATGATTGTGGTGACCCATGACCTTGGCGTTATTCGTCTGCTTGCTGGGCGAACACTTGTGATGAAATACGGTCGAGTGATTGAGTCGGGCTTAACGGATCAAGTACTCGAAGACCCACAGCATGCCTACACGCAACGTCTTGTTGCCTCGGCACTATAGTAGGGGGGCGGATATTATGATCAATACTTCAATTAACCCTAATAACGACTGCTTACTTCGTGTTCAACGTTATGCAAAGAAGTTTGTCTTGCACGAACAGGGGAAAGTTATCCCGTCTTCGCAAAATGTAGAGCTTTCTGTTTATAAAGGGAAGCTTACTGCGCTTATCGGTCCGACTGGTTCAGGTAAATCAAGTGTACTCAAGGGAATTTATCGAACCTATTTACCTACCTATGGGCGAATACTCTATCAAACAGCGAAGGGTCATAAGATCGATTTAGCGAAAGCCAATGAGCACCAGATACTACAGCTAAGGCAGGATGAGATTAGTTTTGTCACGCAGTTTCTTCACATATTACCGCGCAAACCTAGCGAGTTTATTGTCGCTCAATCTCTTTTGAAACGTGGTGCAAGCATGCACGAAGCGCTGGATAGTGCTCGCGATATGCTGGCACGTTTGAATTTACCTGAACGGTTATGGAGTTTATCTCCGGCAAACTTTTCCGGTGGCGAGAAACAGCGAGTCAATCTAGCACGAAGCTTGGTAGCCAAGCCCAGATTGCTGCTGCTTGATGAACCTACCTCCAGTCTAGATCCCATTACGACCGACGTGGTGCTGGGTGAATTGCAGAAGTTGAAAGAGCAAGGCGTCGCCATGCTGGCTATTTTTCATGATCCAGCACTGGTTGAAAAAATGGCGGAGCACGTCGTTGAACTCCAAATTCCTAAATCCGTAGACCAATTACTAGAGATGACTCACGCATGAAGACACTGCTTACGAACGCTTCAATCGTACTACGCGACGAAATATTAAACGATGCCTCTTTGCTGATTGAAGACGGTTTTATTCACTCGATTAATCCTGATGAAGTCTCTGTGGAGCAAGTGATCGATTTACAGGGAGATCTCTTGATGCCTGGCATGATAGACATTCATTGCGACGCTCTGGAAAAAGAAGTTGAACCGCGCCCGAATGTTCACTTTCCTCTAGATTTTGCCTGTGCTCAGGCAGATAAACGCAATGCGGCTGCCGGGATCACGACTGTTTATCATGCCTTGTCTTTTGCGCATGAAGAACTTGGCGTGCGAAACAATGACTTTGCTGCAAATGTTGCGCGCGCTGTGCATGAATGGCAACCACATGCTTTGGTGGATAATCGTGTTCACTGCCGATATGAAATTACAGACGAAACCGGTGTGCCAATTCTCAAGAAATTGCTTGAGGAGGATGCGATGCACATGATTTCAATGATGGATCATACGCCAGGTCAGGGGCAGTTCAAGGACATGGCAGCTTACAAGAATTATTTGAGTCGCACGTATAAGAAAACTGAAGCCGAAATTGATGATATTGTTGAACGCAAGGTAAGCTCGGCTGCTGGAGCGTTTGAACGTATGAAAGAGCTCAGTACGCTTGCTCATCAACGTAATATTTCAGTGGCTAGTCATGATGATGAATCAGTTGAACGAGTAGCGACGATGAGAGAAATTGGCGCAGATATCTCAGAATTTCCGATTAACTTGGAAGCGGCCAAAGCTGCTAAATCAGCTAATATGGCAACCGTCTTTGGCGCTCCTAATATTTTGCGAGGAAAGAGTCAGTCAGGTTCAATGAAAGCGATCGAAGCCATAGAGCATGGCGTGGCTGACTGTCTGTGTGCAGACTATTCTCCTGCGGCTTTGATTGTGGCTGTGTTTGAGATTCCTAAACTAGTCGACATGTCATTAGCGGAGGCAATTAAACTAGTGACTTACAATCCGGCCAAGGCGGCAAGGCTGGAAGACCGTGGTGAAATTGCTTCAGGAAAAAGGGCAGACCTCATTGCCGTTGGGCAGCCCGGTGGTCTTCCCCAAATTTCACGTACTTGGAGCGCGGGAGACCTGGTTTTTCAGGTGCAATATGACCATGGCTAGGTTGTTTTATATCATCGGCCCTTCCGGTGCGGGTAAGGATTCTTTAATCCACTACCTGCGCCAACGCTGTCGTCCTGAGCACGGTATCGCCTTTGCTCACCGTTATATCACGCGACAAGCTGATGCTGGGGGGGAGAACCATGTCGCTTTATCGGAGGATGAATTTATACATCGCAAAGAAGCGGGATTCTTTTCTATGGATTGGTACAGTCATGGCACACACTATGGTATCGGCATTGAGGTGGAAAAGTGGTTAAGCCGCGGGATTAGTGTAGTGGTTAACGGCTCTCGCTCGTATTTATCTGTAGCGCGCAAACGTTTCGATATGCTGTATCCGATATTGATTCATGTTGATACCAACATACTGCGAGACCGCCTGGTTTCCCGTGGCAGGGAGTCTGAAGAGCAGATTGAAAAACGGCTTGCTAAAGCACAGCAAGACGAAAATCTTCTTCTATCCCAGAGCATTCCTTATGTTGAAAATAATCATTCTTTGGAGAAGGCGGGTGAGAAACTATTTGAAATGATTGTGACAAGGAAACTTTGTGCCAAAGAGGCTGCATCACTATGCAAATAACGCTCTTGGGCACGGGGGCGGCAGGCGGAGTTCCGCTGTTTGGTTGCCAATGTTCGGTTTGTAGTGCAGCGAAATCAGATCCTTCACTCAGGAGAAGGCCAGCTAGCGCATTGCTGGAAGTTGAAGGTGCGGCTTACCTTATCGATGCAGGAATCATGGATATTGGCGAGCGATTTGAAGCGTCTTTTCTGAATGCAATATTTCTAACACATTTTCATCCTGATCACGTACAGGGTTTGTTTCATATCCGCTGGGGGAAAGAGCCCAACATTTCGGTATTTTGTCCCCCCGATAAGGATGGCTGCGCTGATTTGTACAAACACCCCGGCTTGCTCGAGTTTATCCATCAAAAGAAATACGCGACTCTAAAATTGGAAAATCTTGAGGTGACTTCATTACCTCTAATTCATTCAAAACTCACCTATGGGTATTTATTCCAGTGTGCCGGGAAATCGGTGGCGTATTTCACCGACACAAAAGGCTTACCGCCTAAAGTGCTTGAATATCTCACTTCTACCGATTTGGAGTATCTGATTATTGATACAAGTTCTCCACCTGATGTTGACAATAGAAACCACAACAATCTCAACGAAACTTTGGCCTTACACGATTCTATTGGACCACGAAAGACGATCATGACTCACATTGGGCACGACTTTGATAGGTGGTTAAAGCAGCACGGAGATAAGCTGCCTAGTGATGTCATTGCTGGCTATGATGGCATGACCTTAACGTTATGAGCACATTCCAAGCACATAAACGGGTCAACTAGGGAGTAGCCCATGATCGATAATGCCTTCGCATTGTTGACGCTATCGGTTCTAATGCATGTCGCATGGAACGTAATGACTCGTTTAGCGGATCCGCGCGCAAATTTTTTGTGGTGGGGCTTATTGGCCCATACGCTTATTTTTGCGCCTTGGGCAATAACCAGTTTGGTTATCGAGGCTCAATGGAACGCTGAACTCATAATCGCCCTTTTTTTTTCCGCAGTAGCTAATGTATTTTATTTCTTCGCTCTTAGACGTGCCTATCACCTGGCTAGCGTATCGTTTGTTTATCCAATTGCCAGAAGTTCTCCAGTTTTAATAGCGCTTTGGGCATGGTTACTATTTGATGAACAGTTAGGCTTATGGGGCATGGCGGGCATTTTCCTTAGTATTTCTGGATTATGGCTATTAGCTAAGGTTGACCCGGGCGAGCGCACTGTCCCAGCGATGAAATGGGCATCACTTGCGGCGATAGGTACGAGCATTTATTCGCTGAGCGACAAAGTAGCAGTCAACTATCTACCCAGTTTTAGTGCTCAACTTGGCTATATATCGGTTGGGTATTTCGCTTCTTTCGTTTTTTTGTCAATTCAACAATTTAGAAGTATCGACACTTTTGTGCCAGAGAAAAGACCGCATTCGATATTGGTTGTATTGGGTGGTCTTTTTATTGGTGTTGCATATGCGCTTGTTGTTCGGGCTATGATCAGTTTACCTGCCTCATCGGCGGTAGCCATTAGCAATTGCGGTATTGTCTTAGCAACGGTCATTTCAATATTGGTGTTTAAGGAAAAGCAATTGGTTTTAAAGCGTTTAATATGCTCTGTATTGATATCGATTGGAATTGGCTTGGTGGTTACCGATCTATGAAATATCTCATCTCCCAGGAATTAGCAATAGCGATGTTTCCTTTATACTGATCGATAAAATCTGTTATGACACATAGTTCTCTTTAGTTGTTGACCGCATTCTAATTTTAAGCAATGAAACTACTTTTGTTGGTTTTGTCTGAATTCTTTTCGTCAGGGTTTATGCGATCTGAGGATTGAAAGAGTCGGTTCAAACAGATCTCAAAGGTTCGCTATTCGATCTAAATTTAATTGATCGTCGCAACACTCTATTTTTATATCTAAAGATGGAGGCAAAGCGATATGGTTTACAAAACTAGAATTTTTCATTCTGAAGAAATTAAAGATTTTATCTGGGATAGATACAGCGAGGGAGAATCAATAACTTCAATTAGTCGATCATCTAGCTCTGTATACAATATTTTTTCACCGACAGGAAGCATCAGACAGTCTGAGCGCAAAAGATCGCCGTGCGCCTTGTCAAAATAACAAATGGAAGAAATCTCTAAAGGTATAGTTGCCAAGTTATTCATCAGTCAAATTGCGCACAACCTTAATCGTTCCCCATCAACAATTACTCGCGAAGTTAATCGTTATGGAGGAATTAAGAAGTATCGTGCGGCGAAGGCTGATAGTCGTGCTTGGGAGGATGCTAAACGACCTAAACTTTGTAAGTTAAAAGAAAATCCTCATTTAGTACCCCCCCTTGAAAAGAAATTAGGATTGAAGTGGTCTCCTGAACAAATATCGTGCGGGCTAAAAAAGGCTTTTCCAAAGGTTGAATCGTACCAAGTGTTGCATGAAATGATCTATAAGAGCTTATTCATACAAGCTAGAGGCGCATTAAAGAAAGAGCTCCAATTGCTATTGAGATCAAAGAGATTAATACGCAGAGCAAGAACTTCATCATTAAAAGGAGAAGGTCTTGGCGGGATACCAAATGCAGTCTCCATCCTTGAACGACCTGTTTCGCTCGAAGACAGGGCTTTACTAGGTCACTGGGAGGGAGATTTAATACAAGGAAAAAAACTACGCTTTTATAGCGACGTAAGTAGAGCGTCACACTCGCTATTCAATACTCGTTAAGGTTGCTGACAGAAAATCAGATACGGTGATCAATGCGTTAATCGAGCAAACTAAAAAGTAACCTGTTGAGTTGTATAAGCCACTGACTTGGGATCGTAGCCATGAGATGAGCTCACAACAAAAACCTACGCTAGCGACCGACATTCAGATTTACTTTTGTAATCCTCAGAGCCTTTGGCAAAGAAGTAGCAACGAGAATACTAATCGCCTACTGAGAGATTATTTTCTGAAAGGCACAGACCTGCCAGTTCACTCTTAAAAAGAACTGGATAACATTGCTAGAGAGTCAAACTCTCGATACGAAAAACATTGGAGTCTGATACCCCTGCAGACCGATTTAATGAGTGTGTTGCAGCGATCCATTGAATTCAGCGATATTACAGGACCTTGTATTAAGCAATTAGGAATCGTCAGGGTTAAGCACCTGCATTACCCGAAATCTTAATCACAATCCTGCCTTGTTTGCCTTTAGCCCGCAGTCGATCAAAAGCGCTTTGGTAGTTTTCAAAGGCATACACGCTATCGACATATGGCTTTAGCTTTCCTTCTTTAACCTACTCGGAAATTTGTGTTAACTGTTCATGATCACCTCTATCCACCATCAGATAATTGGTTTTCTTAGCAGTAAAGAAACTCGCGACTATATTCAACAAATGCTTATTCGGCTCAGCCGGTATAAATCGTCCTTTTGCTTTCAGAAGATGCTTAATCTCTTTGAATAGTTTTTGATTGGACAGATCTAACAGGACATCAAAGGTTTCCGTTAAGCTTTCGATTGGCTGTTCGTGATAGTTGATGACCTTATCCGCCCCCAGTGAATTTAAGAAGGTCTCCTGCTCTGCTCCAGCGATGGCAGTCACCGACGCACCGAAGATCTTCGCCAACTGAATGGCATACACCCCCAAGCCGCCTGATGCACCATTGATTAAGACTCTCGAGCCTTGAGTTAGACCACCGATGTCTCGCAACGCGACTAGGCTAGTCAGAGCGCCCAAGGGCAATGCCGCTGACTGCTCAAAGCTCAATCCATCTGGTATGAGCGCGATATAGTCTTCACTTACTGAAATGTATTCCTGATGTGCCTTTACGCCCTTCATCAAGTTCACGTAGCCAAACACCTTATTACCTTGTTTGAACTTACCACATCCCTCTACCACGATACCTGAAAACTCAATACCCGTTTTCACCGGATAATTGCTGCCCAGTATCTTAAGTAAAAAGTCATACTTCCCCTGAATATTTTCGGCATCCAATTGATTGACGGAAGCGCAGACGACCTTAACCAGGAGCTCATTGCCTTTTGTTTTTGGCAATCTCAAACCCTCTTTAAGGCTGATACTTTTATTCTCCACAACAAGCGCTTTCATCTGTTCTCCTTTATATTCAATCAAAGAACTAGGTCATACGACCTAGTTCTGGAAAATATAGGTCGAACGACCTAAAATATCAACAATTGATTTAAAGAACTAACCGGATTCTAAAAGTGAAGCTAAACGCAAAAACTGAGAAAATAATTGATGTAGCATTGGAGATGCTTAAAAACCAAGGCAGCTTCGGAGTGACCATGCGCCAAGTGGCAAGTCATGCCGACATGTCACTCAGTAATGTTCAGTATTACTTCAAGAATAGAGACGAACTGTTAAAGGCCATGGCAGACCGATACTTTGAACAATGCTTAGATGAACTCAGAAGCATCAACACTTTAAAAGATCGGAATAGCCTAGAGGAAAAACTTTCACCTTTGATCAGCGCATTTCTAAGCCAGGGCGTCCATCTCTCTGACATGTGTAGAATCTTCAGAGAATACTGGGCAATCTCTAGTCGCAATGACGCCATCAAAAAATATATACTTGAGTACTACAAAGAAATGGCCAGTATTCTCATGGCCAAATTACTCCCCGTAGCACACAGTGAAAAAAGTGCTGCCGAAACGGTTTCATTAATTATTCCTTACATTGAAGGGTATTCAATTGCTGGGATGGCTATGCCAGAAGGAATTGAGAGGATGACAGAACTAATGGTTGTGTTTTGTGTTGGAGTGATAGATGGAGAGTCATGAAGGCCAGTATTATATACACCGTGAGAAGAATCAGGTTTGTTCAGCAATAACCATATCGCTAACGTCACCTAACCTCTTGAAGCGGGTATAGTGATCGGTGCGACACTTAGGTCGGCTAATGTCTACAAGTAAACCTCACAAATAGACAATATCGGACCTTAAGTTCGGACATCAGAATGGAATTCTGAGTATTCACTTTGTTCGAAAAGCAGACATTTATTTATAAAAGCTATCGTTCAAATAGGCTCGAAAGTAAATAGATAAATACTCGGTCAAAATGGACTAATTGCCGTTATTCCAACTTGAGCTGATAAAATCCGATTTTACGAATAGTAGCTGTCAAGTCAGACTCAATTTAAGAATTTTTCCTTTAGATCCATTTACCATCAAGTAAAGTTTTCATTCACGCTCTCCCACAACACTTTTTACCTTGATGAATTCGTCTTTGTTGTAAACTAGCCATTCACCCAGATCATGCTGCAATTCCTCAATCGAACCATAGAATATACGTCTCCAAGTAGGTTGATTGAGCTTCAACAAGATCGTTTTATGGAACCTTTCACATATTCCGTTCGTTTTTGGATGGCAGATTTTAGTTTTGGTGTGCTCAATGTCAGCACCAATAAGTACGAAAGTTTTTCGCACAAGCAGCGCGCTATACGGTGAACAGTAAATCGGTCCGAATAATATATTTGGTTCCTTTAGAGATGGGCTGAGAACTGTGTAAACAATGCAAAGGATGATGCCCGTGTGGAAAACAAAGGACACCACCAATAGGTGTGCGGATATCAACTTCCTTAACCGATGCATTTCCTCGTGCTGGCTGCGTTGAATCTTCTAAGTTCACCAAAAACCTTGTTGCGCCACCTTCAAAGTCTTCGTTAAGTAAGATGAGAAATGTCATCTGACTATATCGATCTGGATAAGCGTTATGAATAAGCTCTTCATTGACCACTCGTGAGCCAGGCCACGCTCCATCGATATGATTCTTAAAAAAGTCGCCCTCGCTATAGCGGTAAAAGCGAAATCGTGCATTAATCCCAACAGCCTCTTGGTTATCAAACATCTCTGGATTATTGTTGGTTAAGTGCTTCACACGTTCCCAGATAAGCTGATCGGTAGCCTCATCAGTCACCCAAGTAAGATTATCGTTATGTCTGATTTCTCTAGGTAGAGACACCGCCGCATCTTTTAAATAGCCTAGCGTCTCGGTAATCTCGATAAATCGCTTACACTCTTTCTCAGTAAAAACATTCAGCAGCTGAAACGCGCCTGGAACCTCTGGTATGTCTTTACGCTTCACCTTGTTAATCTCAAATAAGGTATCCAAATTAATTGGATTTGATTTACGGTTAGCCCAAGTTGGTAATGAAGGGTTTTCTGCACCCGCTTCACGCGCCACCACGTAAAAGTCACTATTCATTTCTGTACTCATTCGCAATTCTCCGAACTTCAGTCTTTACCAATCTGATTTTTTAGTAGCTCATTACTCGAACTTGAGTAAACTGACGATTCCCAGCTTTTGAGCCGTGGAAACCGAAGCCACTTTGTTTCGCACCCACCCACGGTGAGTCTCCCATTCCACCGACACCTTGGTTAACGGATACCATGCCTGCCTCAAGCCTCTCTGCGACCTCTCTGGCATTTGCACCGCCAAACACGACGGCTCCTAATCCATATACCGAGTCGTTTGCTCGCTTAACCGCTTCATCAATTGAATCAAACTCTGCAATGGCGACTACTGGACCAAAGGTTTCTTCATTCTCCAGGCGCATTTCTTTACTAAGGTTTGAGACAACTGTTGCTTCGATATAAGGCGCTTTCTGTCGAGCATATCCAAGCAAAAACCTAGCGCCGTTCGCCTCAGCATCAATTAACTGATCTACAATTTTTTGATGTTGATGAGGGTTTACAATGGGGCCAATATTTACACCAGGCTGATTCCACGGACCTGTTTGATATTGACTGGCAACCGCAACAACCTCATGTTCAAATGCTTTAGCAATACTTGCATCAACATAAACCCGCTCCGTAGAGGTGCACATCTGCCCAGCATTTTCGAATGAGCTTGCGACAGCGAACCTAGCAGCAGCTTTAAGATCAGCATTGCGCATAACAATCATTGGATCATTACCACCAAGCTCCATTACAAGCCTTTTCAGATCTAGCGCAGCACCAGCCATTATGTTTCGACCAGCCTCGAGCGACCCGGTAAAAGCGACCATATTTATCTCCGCTTTAACGAGTGCTCTACCCACTTCACCAGCACCATGAACAATTTGTACTAGGTTCTCAGGCAAGCTTTCCTGGAGCGCTTTAACAAACAAGTCCGCTACCAAAGGGGTATGTTCAGAAGGTTTGAGTATCACACTATTACCGGCAACCAATGAGGGGATAATCAAGTTATTAGCCATCGCCAGCGGGTAATTCCAAGGAGAAATTACTGCAACCACTCCTAATGGTTGGTATTGAATCTGGCTTCTTCCTCCTAATGATTCCGGTCTAAATGCATCCAGTGCACTATTGATAAAATATTCCGCGTTATGAAGCACGCCTCTTACCTCAAATCCTGCACGACGAGCATCTTTTCCCATTTCCAAACTAATGAGTTGTGATAACTGCTCCAAATAAGGACTTAACTTTGCATAAGCGCCTGTAACTGCCTCAGCTCTCTCCTTTAAAGTTTTACCTGCCCAACTTCTTTGAGCGGCTCTACTAAGTGATACCTTTTCATGTAGCTCGGTATTCGATGTAATACTGACGTGTCCTATAACCTCTTGGTTAAGGGGGTTACGAGATTCCAATAACGACATGCTTACTAATCCTCAAAGAAGGCGATTGTTCGTAATTCAATGCTGTTGCGTGCGTTTCTATATTCCTTTTGTACTACCTCGTCGGCCGCGGAGTGAGGAACACCATTTAGATCTGACGGCATTTGACTATCAAACACCTTAAGCAGAAGTGCTTCTCCTGGCTCCATATGTGAAAAATAAATCCATTGATGCTTCGGGTTATAAGAAATCGCCGCCAGCTCACCCGTTCTATCCGGGTAGACTAGTTTCAATGGGTGATAGTCTTCTCGACCAACAGTGCGCATATCCACCATAGCGAGCGGAGATTCTTCAACTTTGTGATGAACGGGAATCCACAAATTAATGAATTTGTAGCGCTTGGACCTTAACCCAAGATCTAACTTGGTTTCTTCTAAGCGTCGATAATCAGCAGATTTTGACGTGTAATCGTTATGGACTGTCTTTACCGGTGCACGATTATGAACGCTTAGATCATTTCTATTCATAGAGCGGTAAGTATGATCGAACACTTTTACAACGTTGGCGCCATGTCTTGATCGCAACCACTCTGCAACCTTTGGATATAAGACACTTTGTATAGCCTCATCATTCTCATAGTCAGAGAATCCAAGCTCAAGATTCGTTAACTCGAAACCGTTTTTGTCTAATGAGTAAGTTTCGTTTTCCAGACGCCCATCTTTTACGCTTACCACCCTGCGATCGATAGAATCAATTAACTGTTCACTACCGGGTCCAAGGTGTGTTTGATCATATACGTGATCAATTCCAGGTGTCGCATAGTTCACTCGGTATTCAGCATGCATGGTTTGAACCTCAAACAAGAAATAGATGATGCGAGTTTAAGGATCTACAGATACAATTAGAAACAAGACCTTCCGATGAGTGATACAAGTGAAACCTTTAAACAGAATCGATATCCGACAACTGCAAGTATTAAGAGCTCTGTTACAAGAAAGAAATTTGTCTCGCGTGGCTGACCAGCTGGGAGTCACGCAACAAGCCGTGAGTGATCAACTCCGTAAGTTACGCGATACGCTAGATGATCGCTTATTTGTGCGAACCAGTAACGGCGTGATCCCCACGCCATTTGCAGAATCACTCCAGTTAAAAGTGGAACACATTATTGAGTCAATTGAAGCGTTATTAGAACCTGAAACTTTCGAGCCTAAAACTGTTACACGAACTTTCACTTTGAGTTCAACGGACCTTGAACAGAAAGTGATATTGCCTCAGCTATTAAGAATAATTCGCCTAGAGGCGCCAGGTGTAAAGCTATCAGTCAGGAAACTTGAGATCGATCAGATCACCAATGCCTTATTAACCGGAGAAGTAGACTTAGTCATTAGCAACCCTTCCTTCGTACCATCAAACCTACCAACGCTTAATTTGTATCCTGAAAGCTACACCTGCGTGGCTTCAAAGAATAATGCGATGGTAAGTAAGAAAATGGCTATTTCTGACATTGCAAAAATCCCCCAGCTAGTTGTCTCGCCTTCACGCGGTGACTTTGTAGGTGCAGCAAATGATTGGTTTGAACAACAGGGGCATCCGCGAAACGTTGTATTGTCTGTACCTACGTTTACCGCCGCAAAAGCCTGTATAGCTGAGAGTGATTTGTGCGGCTTTATTCCATCTCGACTACTACCTGATAACGACCTAAAAGTAATTGAGCTTGATAGGACAATTCCAGGGTTTGATGTCATTGCGGCCTGGCACCAGCGTAGTAATCAAGACCAGCTACATAAATGGATTCGCAATAAGTTAGTTAGTGTCTGCTCCCGATAAAATTGGTCATTGCGTGCTAGGTCACCAAAAAGTAACTAATTGTTTTTCTGTCGAAGCCACCAATAATAGTTTTCACTAGTCATCATTATTGGAGGCCAAATTCATGAGCACATACAAGTTTGAAGCTGGAGCAACTTTTCCATCGATCACCAAATCAACTCTCGAAGGCACAACACGGGACCTAAGCAAACCTTTAGAAGGAAAAGACTGGCAAATGCTTGTCGTGTACAGAGGTAGACACTGCCCATTGTGTACACGTTTCCTCAATCAATTGACGGTATATAAGCCACGCTTAGAAGCAATAAATATCGATCTGGTCGCTATATCAGGTGATAGCAAAGCGCAGTTAAAGGAGCACACGAGTAGGCTGGATGTAGATTTCCCGATGTTCTACGGCTTATCTTTAAAAGAAATGAAATCTCTGGGGCTTTACATCTCACATCCCCGCTCAGATCAGGAAACGGATCACCCGTTTGCTGAACCGGGGCTCTATGTCATTAATGAACATGGAACGCTTCAAGTAGTGGACATATCGAATAATCCTTTTGTACGTCCTGATTTAGATAATCTTATTTCGGGCCTAGAGTGGATTCGTAGCAATAACTATCCGATTCGCGGAACCTTTTCTTACGATAACTAACACCTTATTGCCACACACAAAGACTTAGAAAACAACATGTGGCTGCCTGATTTGCGTCATCCTAGGCCCCTACATGTTGCGTATTAGAGAGCAATTTTCCTATGGCATTACAAGATCACCCAATGTGGCGAAAGCCCCAACACCATCATGATTTAGATCATGCTCATGACCACGTACATTGGGTAGAGCTGTTCTATGACTTGATTCATGTGGTCACAATCTTTCTTCTCGGAAATTACTTATCACACCATTTGAACATAGATGGCTTCTTGGTGTTTTGTGGAATCTTCATTGCATTGTGGTATGCCTGGGGTGAGCTCAGTATTTTCAACTCTATTTATGTCAGCACGGATATTTGGCATCGTATCATTATGTCAGTAATGATCTGTACATTGATGTTTATGGCC
>NZ_LWFH01001144.1:0-1108 GCF_001635725.1 Oleiphilus sp. HI0066 | reverse complement strand
AATGCGGAAGAAGCGGTAGAATTTGCTAAAACACTGCACAGCATTGTGACTTCACTTGGAATTTGTGATGGTGAAATGTCGCAAGGTTCAATGCGTTTTGACGTTAACATCTCTGTGCGTCCTAAAGGCCAATCGGAATTTGGCACGCGAACTGAAACCAAAAACCTCAACTCTTTCCGCTTTATGGAACAAGCGATTGCTCTCGAAGTTGAACGTCAAATCGATGTGCTTGAAGAAGGTGGAGAAATCGTTCAAGAAACACGCTTGTACGATGGCGACAAACACGTTGCACGTTCTATGCGAAGCAAAGAAGAAGCAAACGACTACCGTTACTTCCCTTGCCCCGACCTCCTGCCAGTAGTGTTGACAGATGAGTACATCGAAGAAGTTCGTGCTCAAATGCCAGAACTGCCGGCTGCGCGTAAAGAGCGTTTNATCTCTGAGTTCTCACTAAGTGATTACGACGCTGGCATTCTCTCGGCAGATGCTGGTTTAGCCTCTCTATTCGAGACTTCAGCAAACATCTCAGGCGATGCAAAACTTTCTGCTAACTGGGTAATGGGTGAATTCAGTGCTCGCTTAAACGCAGATGATGTTAGCGCATCCAATGCACCTATTTCTGGTGGAGCATTAGCTCAATTAGTGCTGCGCGTGAAGGACAACACCGTTTCTTCTTCGGGCGCTAAGAAAGTATTTGAGAAACTATGGAGCCAAGAAGGTTCAGATGTGGATCAAATCATCGATGCAGAAGGCTTGAAGCAGGTGTCTGATACGGGCGCTCTTGAAGCAATGGTTGATGAAGTGCTTGCAGGTATGGCTGATCAAATCGCGCAGTACAAAGCAGCCGACGACAAGAAACGTAAGAAATTGATGGGTAGCTTTATGGGCCCATTAATGAAAGCTTCTAAAGGTCAAGGTAACCCGAAACTGTTTAACGAAATTCTCGCGAAGAAGTTAAACGACTAGTCTAGCTCTCAAATTTTGTAGGCCTAGATTGGGGTCAGAGTGCTTTCACTCTGACCCCAGCCATTAAAGCTCAAACTCAAAAATATTACCTCTCACGTAATTTCTTTCCCTCCACTTTTTAGCGACACTCATTACATTGGCT
>NZ_LWFH01001143.1:0-1221 GCF_001635725.1 Oleiphilus sp. HI0066 | reverse complement strand
AAGCTTACGAGCTCGGGCTAAATGAAAAATCAAACTAAGAAAAATACGATAGACGTACAACTTAATCTTCGCTTAAGATTTGGCCACAAGTTTAAAACGATGCAGCTGTTTGGTCGTGATTTGCCTCAACTCCGAGTACAAATCTGCGGCGAATGCACACAACAACAATAAACAGACAGCGGAAAATGAAAAAGATTCCATCCCACTCGCATCAAAATAATCGAAGACAAACTACGAAGTTAAGGCGTTTCATATATGGCGTCATCGCTTTCTCAATATTGTTATCGTACACCTACATTGCTCAGCAGCACGCCCCAAAACCACCAATAGTCGCGAGCGATACCGATTCAAAATCAAAGTGATAAGCCATATACTGCGCGCATTCATTTACCAGCACAGAAGCGGATATGTCACTTTCTTTAGAACAGCTAACGCATAAACTCGAAGAGCTCGAGATGAAGCTTGCATTTCAGGACGATACGATAGACACATTAAATCAGATTGTCACAAAGCAAAGCCGCGATATTCAAGATTTATGGACCGCAAACAAAGTCCTCAAACAGAGCTTAAATGAAATGAAATCGGGCAATGAAGATAACGCCCCAGAGCCACCACCTCCGCATTATTGATATGCTCAGACTTATTAAGGCACGGTCTCATGGACAGCGTAAATCAGTCCTACACCAAAAATTGCGATTTACAAATCATTAGTGCATTTAATACACTCTACCGCGCATGGATGCGACCAAATACGTAGAAGGATTCTACTCAACTCTTTACCAATCGGTAAAAGCGCTCCATGTGTCATTTAACAAGGAGCAGTTATGTTTAAAATCAAAACCTTTATTTCACTAGTCTTTGCCAGCGTGTTGGCCGTTGTGCTTTTACACAGCACAGTTGCTTACGCACAAGAAGCAAACCAAACCTCGGAAGCGTCCGTTCAATCACCCTTAAATATCAACGAAGCAGACGCGCAAACGATTGCGAGTAATTTAAAAGGAATCGGAGTGAAAAAAGCTGAAGCGATTATTCAATATCGAAAGAGCTACGGCCCATTTCATGACGTCGAGGAACTTAAAGAAGTAAAAGGAATTGGAAAAAGTATATTAGAAAAGAATAAGCACTTGATTGTAGCTAAGTAAAAACCAAAAGGCCTTTTAGGGTCAGATATAGCAAGATCTGACCCATGTTTTAACTACAAGCGGATGGCAAAAAACGTAC
>NZ_LWFH01001142.1:0-1798 GCF_001635725.1 Oleiphilus sp. HI0066 | reverse complement strand
TTTTGTCGTCACATGTCGATGACAAGGAGAGCTTGCCTGACGCATTGATTGAAAAGATGATGAAAGCCAAGAGCTTTATGGCTGGAATGCAGACTGTTCGTCAATTGGAATTTGGCTTGTTTGATTTCTGTTTACATCATGAATATCAAAAGGATAAAACCGATATACAAGGGCTACTAGAACGCACGCAAGCAGATATATCCGTTGTGCCTGTTCCATCATTCGCACGTTTTGCTAACGCGTTTACGCATATTTTCGCAGGCGGTTATGCGGCGGGTTATTACAGTTATAAGTGGGCAGAGCTGTTGTCTGCGGATGCTTTCTCAGCCTTTGAGGAAGAGGGCGTGTTCAATCAGCAGACTGGCCTGCGCTTTAGAAACGAAATACTAGAATGTGGTGGTTCGCGTGATGTAGGCGAGATGTTTGAGTCGTTTAGAGGTAGAATGCCTAGCTCTGAAGCTTTGCTCAAACAAATGGGTGCTTAAACCATGACAAAACGTTTTATAGCGGGTGCAGTTTGTCCGCGTTGCGGAGAAATGGACCGCCTCGTATCTTTTCAAGAAAATGGCAAAACGGTTCGCGAGTGTGTGGCTTGTGGTTTTACAGAAGCACTCGTTGCAAATGTTTCGCCGGATGAATTAAAAACACGCGTTAATCAATTTGAAGAACCTACCGAACAAGAAGAAGTGAGCGTTGTAAAATTGCTCGACCCTCAAGATTTGATCAAAAAGTAAACAAAACTTTCGTGTCGCAAAGCACTGTTCGAAAAAAAAGCTCAAAAAAAGAACAAAAAAGGCCTAAAAGGCGTTGCGATTTCAAAATGCAGCTCGCTATACTCAAAGGGCAATAAAAATAAATCCAACTGTTACTTGAGCTTCTTTGAAGTAGTTAAGTAGTTAGTAGTAGGAAGCCTCACAGGAACAAAAATAATAATCTGTGGAGACCCGTATGCGATCACGCCTAGTAAAGGCGCTGAGTCTGCTGCTGTCTGCAATTTATGCAGCGGATGTAAGCGCAGAGTATGGATTGAATATGCCTCGCGGAGTGACGGACATTAGTCACTCAGTCTATGACTTGCACATGACCATTTTTTGGATTTGTGTGGCAATTGGTGTCGTAGTGTTTGGGGTGATGTTCTATTCGATCTTTAAGCACCGTAAGAGTAAAGGCGCGGTAGCTTCGAATTTTCATGAAAATACCACGATAGAAATTATTTGGACGATCGTTCCTGTAATTATTCTGGTTGTCATGGCAATTCCAGCGACCAAAACACTTGTTGAAATGTACGACACTAGTGATGCTGATGTGGATATCAAAATCACTGGCTACCAATGGAAATGGCGTTACGAGTATTTGGGCTCAGGGGTCGATTTCTTCAGCAACATGTCCACACCCAAAGAAGAAATCTATAACGCACAAGAGAAAAACGAAAATTATCTATTAGAAGTAGATAACGAGCTCGTTGTGCCGGTTGGTAAAAAAATTCGCTTCTTAATTACGGCAAATGACGTGATTCACTCATGGTGGATTCCTGATTTTGCGGTTAAAAAAGATGCCATTCCTGGTTTTATTAATGAGAGCTGGACACGTATTAATGAGCCGGGAGTATATCGCGGTCAATGTACAGAGCTCTGCGGTAAAGATCACGGCTTTATGCCTGTTGTCGTGCGTGCAGTCGAACAATCCGAATACGATGATTGGCTTGCACAAAAACAAGAAGAAGCAAAAGCGGCAGCAGAACTTGCCAAACTCACCTTCACCTTAGAAGAACAGATGGAACGCGGAGAAAAAGTATACG
>NZ_LWFH01001141.1:0-959 GCF_001635725.1 Oleiphilus sp. HI0066 | reverse complement strand
CCCTGAATTGGGCCCGAAACTTTTCATGTCAAAGGTTTAAATTGCTGATCTAGCAATTGAACCATCTGCCTCTACTCAACGAATTAGTGAGAGAAAACTAAAAAACCTATCTGCTCTGTCACTGACATAAGCATGCCGAATGCGTATGCTAATGGAAAATAAAAAAGGAGGGATGTCATGGCAATTCTTGTTCTTGGTTTAACCATTTTTCTTGGTTTTCATTTATTACCAGTACAGCAAACCATTCGTGGTAATTTGGTTTCTAGATTTGGCGAGCTGCCATACAAAGCGCTCTTCAGTGTGGGATCAATTGCAGGGTTCTATTTGATCGTCGTCGGTAAGGCGCAAGCACCATTTATTTCAGTCTGGGTGCCTCCTAGTTTTTTTAAGCACATTACAATGCTTCTGGTTTTGCTAGCGTTTGTGATTCTGCCTGCAGCGTATATCTCTTCAAATATTAAGTGCAAATTGAAAAATCCAATGTTGATCGCGGTGAAGTTGTGGGCCTTAGGGCACTTGCTAGCTAACGGTGATGTTGCTTCGTTAATTTTGTTTGGATCGTTCCTCGCATACGCCGTCATCGACATGATTAGTGTGAAAAAACGAGGTCAAACGATGGCTAATGATCCCCAACCTATATGGAAGGATGCGCTTGTCGTTGTGATTGGTTTGGCTGCATATATGTTAGTGGTGATGAACCATGCAAGCTTGTTTGGTGTGCCGGTCATTCAAGTAGGAGGGTAATGTTTTGGGCGTTATTCTTTTTCTCTTTGCTTTACTGAGCTTCATCTTAGCGCTTAATGTGCTTCGACCAATTTATCATCACCCTAAACTTATGGTGTTTAGCTTTCTTGCAGGATGGCCTGTTGGAGAGTTGGCGCTACATGTTATCGCTGTCCAGGCTGCTATATTGGGTTCGGTTGTGTACTTTGGTGAGCTCTCTGGAACGCTAGATATGT
>NZ_LWFH01001140.1:0-1149 GCF_001635725.1 Oleiphilus sp. HI0066 | reverse complement strand
AGTTGACCCTAGTGAAGAAAAGCTCAAATCTGAGTTTGCAGGGGTGACGCGCACATATGTGCCAATGAATGCAATTGTGCGCATTGATGAGGTAGAGCAGTGCGGAGTTCCTAAAGTAAAGCCAAGCCAGGTAGCGCAGTTTCCCGGCGGCAATAATTCCAAAAAATAAATAGTAAGGAGTAGGGTATGGGTAGTTCTCTTTTGCGTTATGCGCCAATGTATGCGGGCTTGCTTGCGATTTTAATTATTTACCTTGGTTATCGAGTCACTGCATTTCGCCGCGCTGAAAAGAAGAGCACAGAGCAAAACGATTGTTCTGTTGAGATGCGTTGTGCAATCCGTGCGCATGCAAATGCGCTCGAGAATATTCCACTCGCTTTAGTTTTGCTCTTCATGTTGGAACTTCAGTTCTTGAATCCAATTTTGATTCATGTTTTCGGCGGTATGTTTTTGCTGGGCCGCGTTCTTCATTCATGGGGTTTATCGCGTTTTGATGGGCCAAGTTTTGGTCGATTCTATGGCATGCTGCTGACATGGTTAGCGATGCTGGGCATGGCGATACTTAACATCTGGCTCTGCCTAATTCTATGACACCAGAGAGATACCGAAAGCTCCGCGAAACCTTAGATCGGCGCCAACCCGATTTAACAATTCTCGCGGAGCAGATCCACAAACCTCGTAATATTGCTGCTTTAGTTCGTACTGGTGATGCGGTCGGTATGCATGAGCTGCATATGGTCTGGCCGTGGGATAAGCATCGTCCATACTCGGGCACGGCAATGGGGAGTGATCGATGGGTTAACATCGTTCGGCATGAGTCGATGGATGCAGGTATCGAACTTCTCCAGACGCGCGGCCAAAAAGTTTATGCAGCACATTTGTCTGATACAGCGCTTGATTTTAGAGATGTAGATTACACCGAACCATGCGCCATTCTGATGGGGAATGAGAAAAAAGGCGTAAGTGATGAGGCTGCTCAGAAAGTTGATGGCCATATTATTATTCCCATGATGGGAATGGTTGAGTCATTTAATGTCTCAGTAGCCGCAGCGATTATTTTGAGCGAGGCGCAACGACAACGTGAAATGAAAGGCATGTATCATCAGACGCGCCTTGATGATCATGAATATTGGCAAACTTATTTTCGTT
>NZ_LWFH01001139.1:0-970 GCF_001635725.1 Oleiphilus sp. HI0066 | reverse complement strand
GTTGTGTTTCAAGACGAACGTCACGTTCACCGGTAAAGATAGATTGCCATACTTGTGGTGAAAGATACTTCGCAAGCTTATGCGATAGTGAGATCGACTGTTCTCGTTGATGCTGAATCTGTGACTTCGCTTTTACCAAGGCCTTCGCTTGTTGGTGTGTGTAATATGCGGTAACAGCAACATAGACACCTGCCCCAATACCAGCCACAAGAGTCACCAATACCGGCTCATTTATATTGAAGTTAAATCCGAAAATTAAGCCGCTTAATCCTAATGATATAGATGCCGTGATGCAGCCGAGTACTAATAGCTTCATACCTCCTACAACAATGAAGCTAAACGCACCCATAATGATCGAGAATAAAGAAGCAGTGAGGCTGAATTCGATGAGAACAATCGTACACCCAACAATAACACCGTCTATAAGTAAGGTTACTTCACGAGCGGTTGGATTATCAGCAAGTTTGAAATGACGTACGAAGAAATATAAAAGGTGGGGCCAAAGCATGGCGAAAGGCACAAACCAAATTAGGTTCTTATCAAAATGACCTAATAAAATGCCCGTAATAAAGGTGAGAGTAGACGTTAGGTAAGCAAGTACGCGCCCATTATAGGCCGGCATGACTGACGGCGGCGCATCATAATTAATTATACTTGGTTCACTTGCCATAGTTTACTGCCCAAACGAATAAAAGAGGTGTTCGTAAAACTGGGTATTTCCTTTCTTCGCAATCTATTTAGGCAAGCGCGCTTATTCTGTATTATTGCTGCTTGAGTCTTGCCTAGCCTTAATTTTGGTGGCTTAGGTTAGCACCTCCTTTTTTTATTAACAAATGTTCTCTGTGTAAAGCGATTCATCATGAGCTATGAAAACAGCATCCTAAACTTCTTGCATCAGCGCGTGTCTTTTCCACGATTAGTTTCACCTGCACCTGAAGGTGAACAATTAAAAGGTATTTTGAAAAGTGCA
>NZ_LWFH01001138.1:0-1589 GCF_001635725.1 Oleiphilus sp. HI0066 | reverse complement strand
CGTTGTAGCTAGGGCAGTGTGGTCGTCATCACATATGAAAAAGTCTGTTTCGGGTACAGTTACATTCCGAAATATAAGAACAAACATTAAAACAATAAGAACTTACGCAGTTATTTTTTTAAATTGCCGAACAGAAGAAGGTAGAAAAGGCTCATATAGACGTGATTTTGAAAGCGAAGAACCAGTTAAGTTTAGTGTTGGCAACCCTGGCGTTGATGCCTGTCGTTGCGTCTGCTGAACTGCGTCCTATTTCTGATGAAGAATTAGGCGAAGTATCTGGTCAAGCGGCTGTAGCGTTTGATGTAGACCAAATAGGATCGACAAGTTATACCCGTGTAACGTTGGGTATGGAAGCTGAGATCCAAATGAATATCGATAATCTTGAGGCGGGCCGCTATGCAAAAACAGGCGAAAGTCTTGAGGCTGATTTACAAGTTTCAAACCTCGGCTTGGGTTCGATTTCTACAGATTCATCTAAAGTTCAGCTTGATGGTAATACCTATGACGTGAATGAAATTATTCCGTTTGAGCTGAATGATCCATATTTTGAAATTGCACGAGACGACAATAATGAGCTGATCGGTTTTCGTATTGGTTTTGGCGAAGCGAGAGGTCAGTTGTCTGGCGATTTTGGAAGTATTTCAGGCAATGTTGAGATGGACATTGTTGATGACTTTGGAACTCGTTACGAGTCGCAGCTTCTGAATGCGGCAGGTGATGCTGATAACTCTAGATCAACAAATTTCGGTGTGGCTCGCGAATTTACCGGTGGTACGACAGATTGCTCAACAGGCTGGTATTGCTATGACTTAGGTGATTTCAAAACACTTGATATTGGTGAGCGAAACGCCGACACAGGTGCAGTGGAATACACTGAAGACTTCTTTATTGGCTTCCAGAAACAAGCGACGGAATGGATGACTTCAGACGGATCGCTTAATACAGATCTAGGCGCTTTCATTAACCTACCGACGGCGATGCAGATCGATATGAATAGTGGTTTGAATGCAGGCGGTACGGATCGTGTCCGATTAGAATATATCGATCGCGGAAACGGTTTATTCTAACTTCATCTTCGTCTTCTACGCGTTTACTATTAGGTCCTAATTATTTCTAGGCCTAACCTCTATGCAAACTATATTTTGGCACGACTACGAAACGTTTGGTGCTGACCCTCAAAGAGATCGACCATGCCAGTTTGCTGGTGTAAGAACGGATCTCGAACTCAATATCATCGAAGAGCCCGTTACTATCTTCTCACAGCCAACAGAAGATTATCTGCCTTCTGTTCAAGCGTGTCTGGTCACTGGTATCACTCCACAAAAAGCAATGGCAGAGGGTGTTTCAGAAGCTCAGTTTGCAAAAAACATTTCGGAAATCTTTTGTCAGGCAGAAACCTGCGTTGCGGGTTACAACAGTGTCCGATTTGATGATGAGGTGAGCAGAAACCTGTTTTATCGCAACTTTTATGATCCTTATGAAAGAGAGTGGAAAAACGGGAATTCTAGGTGGGACATTATTGATGTTGTTCGGCTTGCTTATGCTTTACGTCCTGACGGTATTAATTGGCCTACTGGCGATGATGGCAA
>NZ_LWFH01001137.1:0-670 GCF_001635725.1 Oleiphilus sp. HI0066 | reverse complement strand
CACTATTTACGACGGCATTCTTCCAGACCCTACTTATGATCAAGTCGAAAAAGGCTTGAGTATTCTCAAGAAAAACAAATGCGAAGGGATTTTAGCTGTTGGTGGAGGCTCACCTATTGATGCAAGTAAAGCCATTGCTGCAAGAGCTACAAACGATAAGTCTCTCGAAAAAATGGCTGGGCTATTTAAAATCCGAAAAGCACCTTTACCGTTATTCGTTGTGCCAACAACCGCAGGCACAGGTTCTGAAGTCACAATTGTTTCGGTCGTTTCAGATCCAGATACACATCAAAAATCGCCAATCGTTGATCCAAAGCTTGTACCAGCCATGGCGGCATTAGACGGTAAATTAATGCTTGGCCTTCCGCCTGCTGTCACTGCGGCAACAGGTATGGATGCTTTAACTCATGCAATCGAGTCGTTCATTTCCACTAATGCTACGGATGAGACACGTGGTTACGCATTAGCAGCGACCAAACTCATCATGGAAAATTTAGAAACAGCAGTACATGACGGAAAAAACTTTGAGGCACGCCAAAATATGGCCATGGCGTCATATTATGCAGGACTAGCATTTACAAAAGCAGGTGTTGGTTATGTACACGCTATTGCGCATAACTTTGGCGCTCTATACTCAACGCCTCACGGTCTCGCCAATTCGATCGTCTTA
>NZ_LWFH01001136.1:0-1741 GCF_001635725.1 Oleiphilus sp. HI0066 | reverse complement strand
ATCGCCTTGATCGCTTCGGCATTCAAGCTCCATATGTGTATGCAGATTTATCCAAGAATTTAGTCTCGAACACCGTACACAAGGCGCTAATTAAACTAGCCGATAACGCAAATCTCAAAGATCAGACTCGCGCATTATTTTCAGGACAAGAGCTCAATGCAACTGAGCATCGTGCTGTATTGCATACTGCTCTTCGCGCCTTAAATCATAAAGAACTTCGAGCTTCAGCGCCTGAAATTCATCAGGAAGTCAATGCAGCGTTAGAACAAATAAAGAGTCTGGTTGATTCTCTTCATAAACGCGAATGGCTAGGATCAACTGGCAAAGCAATTACGCAGCTTGTCAGCATCGGAATTGGCGGGTCTTACTTGGGGCCGAAAATGGTCATTGAGGGACTACAGCACTTTCATATTGATGGCCTCGAGACACATTTTGTATCGAATATAGATGGTAGCGATGCAGTTAACGTGCTCGAGCAACTCGACCCTGAACGCTGTTTATTCCTGATCCAATCCAAGTCTTTTACTACCCTCGAAACACTTGAGAATGCGCACGTTTGCCTAGACTGGTTGAAAGATAAGCTTGGTCCGAGTGCTGATATTTCACGCCACCTTATTGCTGTTTCAAGCAATATAGAAGCAGCGTGTGCCTTTGGCATTGCCGAAGAGAATATTCTTCCTATGTGGGATTGGGTTGGCGGTAGATACTCTTTATGGTCTGCAATAGGTTTTCCAATCGCATTCCAACTTGGTTTCGATAATTTTATTAAGTTATTGCATGGCGCAGAAGCCATGGATAAACATTTCTACGAAACTGAATTCGAAAACAATTTGCCTGTAATGCTGGGGCTTATCGGAGTGTGGAACCGGAGCTTTTTAGGTCACGCATCGATTGCGGTTATCCCTTATGACCATCAACTACGATTCTTGCCCGAGCACTTACAGCAACTCGATATGGAAAGCAATGGTAAAACCGCTGATACAGAAGGCCATCAAATTAGCTATGCCAGTGGCCCATTGCTATTCGGTGGAGCGGGCACCAACGGACAACATGCTTATCATCAATTATTCCATCAGGGACGAGGCGCCGTTCCTATCGATTTCATCATTGCGAAAAACAGTCCTTATCCCGTACGTGATAACCACGCTCACTTACTTGGCAACTGTCTAGCTCAAAGTCGCGCGCTAATGGTTGGAAAATCGCGAAAGAACGCAGAGCAAGAACTTCTAGATAAAGGTGTTGCACCAGAGGAAGCGCGACGTATCGCACCGCATAAGGTGATCGCGGGTAACAAGCCTAGTAATACGCTACTTGTTGAGATGTTTAGCCCCGAGTCTATCGGTGCTCTAGTTGCCTTGTACGAACACAAAGTGTTTGTTCAAGGTCAAATATGGGGCATCAATTCATTTGATCAATGGGGCGTTGAGTTAGGTAAGGTATTAGAAAAAGAGTTGTTTCCTTTGCTCACTCAGGAAGCCGAGAAAAACAAGATAGATGCTCTAGACCCTTCAACCGCTAAGTTAGTACAACTCTTGCGTAGCTAGCCTGAGAATATGGTTCCTGGGCTAAAAAGGAACCTTTTCTAAATTCTGCCTTGTCGGTAATTGATTTATCAATTGACGATAAGGCAGCCCGCTCTTTGGCTCTAATTGATCAGCACAGAGATCAATCATCGGCAATAAAACGAAGGCATTATAAAATAGCTCGGGGCGAGGAAGTTCAACACCATCATGTATACCAA
>NZ_LWFH01001135.1:0-809 GCF_001635725.1 Oleiphilus sp. HI0066 | reverse complement strand
CGAATATGACCTCTATCTAACTCGATAATTCCTGTTGCCAAAGACTTGATAAAAGCCCTATCGTGACTCACAAATAACAAAGCACCCTGAAAATCTGACAAGGTCTTTTCCAGCCAACGGATGGCGTTGATATCCAAATGGTTGGTTGGCTCATCTAGTAGCAGCAGATCAGGCTCGCTGATCAAAGCCTGCGCAAGCATCACTCGACGACGCCATCCACCTGATAAAGAAGACATCGGCGCATCAGGTTGGATATTAAACCGCTTTAAAATCTGCATAACGCGATTATCAAACGTCCACCCACCTTGAGCTTCGATACTTGTTTGCAAGCGCTCCATTCGATCCAAGTCTTCGCCACCAGCATCCACTAAAGCATGATACTCGCTCAATAAAGCTCCTAACTCAGGCAAGCCTTGCGCCACAACATCAAAAGCCTTTTGCTCATCAGCATCAGGTAAGTCTTGAGATAAAAAACCGATTTTCAGATTCTTATCAAAAATCACAGTCCCACTATCGGGCTCAGCTTGCTTCATAAGCAAACGCATTAAGGTCGACTTGCCCTCACCATTCCTACCCAACAAACATAAACGCTGGGAGCGCTCTATTGCGAAATCAACTTCATCAAGCAATGGCTTTAGGCCATACGCAAGAGAAACACCTTCAAGGCGAACAATACTCATTAAACAACCACTTAATTTCTACGTTAGCTTTTTCAAAGTGTTCGACTATTCTTTTGAGCACTTTGCAGCGGACACGTATTAGATCATAGCGCGAGAAGATACTAAATGACTGAACCAGCTTTAGACACA
>NZ_LWFH01001134.1:0-21008 GCF_001635725.1 Oleiphilus sp. HI0066 | reverse complement strand
GTTCGCTTAACACTGAGCTCGATGCGCTTTTCTAAAGTCAATATCTTCTTAAGAATTCTAGCGGCTGGGTGCTTCACTGGCGCGGTTGCGTACTTCATTCCCGAAATCATGGGTATCGGCTATGACACGGTTAACGATACATTTACCGGTAATGTCACACTCGGCATTTTATGCGGAATCGCTATTGCCAAGTTAATCGTAACCGCCGTAAGTCTTGGGCTTGGAATGCCCAATGGCATGATTGGTCCAACGCTATTTATCGGGGCAACAGTAGGCGGTGCGCTTGGTATTATTGCGCAATGGATTATGCCCTTCGCATCCTCAACAGGTTTTTATGCCATGCTTGGAATGGGCGCAATGATGGGCTCAGCCCTACAAGCACCTCTTGCCGCATTAATGGCTATTCTAGAGCTCACCCAAAATCCAAATATTATTCTTCCCGGCATGTTAGCAATCGTGATCTCAAGTATGTTTGCGAGCACAGTGTTCAAGCAGAGATCAATATTTATCAGCTTGCTCGAAGCGCAAGGGCTCGATTATTCGAACAGCCCAGCCGTTCAAGCATTGCGCAGCGCAAGTGTCGTCGCAATCATGGATAGAAAGCTTTCCCGCGCACAAAAATCCATTGAACTTGAAGACGCTCAAGAACTACTTCGTCAAAAACCAAACTGGATCGCGGTTGAAAACGAATCAGGTCAAACCATGTCATTGTTGCCTGCGGCGGATCTGGTTCATTTTTTATCGTCTTACGAAGACAACGATAAGCTACCTGAGCAGATTGCCCTGTTAGAGATCCCGGCTCAACGACGTGATGTTGCTAACATTTCTTACCAAGCAACGTTAGAAGAAGCGCTGAATAGCTTTAATCAGCAAGGTCATGGAGCGTTATTAGTTGAGAGAAACAGTGGTGGTTTAAAACGCATACTTGGGGTGGTCACAAAGAACGATATCGATCACTACTATCATTTTGAAGGACATTAAGAATGCTTTGGTTCAAAGCTTTTCATATTATTTCGATGGTTTGCTGGTTCGCAGCATTATTTTACTTGCCCCGCTTATTTGTCTATCACTCCATGGCCGACGATCAAGCAGGGATTGATCGCTTCAAGATCATGGAACGAAAACTCTATAGAGGCATTGCAACGCCCTCTATGGTTGCCACATTTATCTTTGGCTTTGCACTAATTGGTTATGCACCTGAATATTATGCTTCCCAGATTTGGTTCCATATCAAAATAACGCTGGTTCTAATCTTGGCTGCATACCATGGTTATTGTGGCGTGTTACTGAAGAGCTTTGCGCGCGATGAAAACGATAGAGGCCATGTATTCTATCGCTGGTTTAATGAGTTCCCTGTTCTTATTTTATTTGCGGTTGTCATTTTAGTGGTGGTCAAACCTGGGTTATGAGTTCTGCTCTTTCTGGCTTATACGCCATTACCGATCCAAACCTTATACCTAGTGGAGAGGAATCTCTTTGCAGAGCTGTGCGCGAAGCCTTATTAGGTGGCGCGCGTATTATTCAGTATCGCAACAAAATCGCATCGGTCGACCAGCAACTAAAAGAAGCGCGATTTATAAAATCTCTGACTCAAGAATTTGACGCTCTACTATTCATCAATGACTCGATTGAACTTTGCCTTGCCGCAAATGCTGACGGCGTTCATCTAGGCCAAAATGACGACAAAATTAGCTCTGCAAAACAGCAATTAGGCTCAAAGCTTCTAGGTGTTACATGCCACAACTCAATTGAGCTTGCCGAAGTAGCAATTGGCAATGGCGCAGATTACTGCGCATTTGGAGCAATCTTCCCCTCCACAACGAAACCGCAAGCTCAACCCTGTTCACTTGCGACATTACAACAAGCAAGTAAACTTCCTGTGTCAATTTGTGCAATTGGCGGAATTACTGCTGATAACGGAAAGCAAGTTATCCGACATGGAGCAGACATGCTTGCTGTGATTTCGGGTGTATTTGGGCAACCTTCTATTCAAGCTAATGCACGCGCATTAGCATCACTATTTTGATTTTTTGGAGTAAACAATGTCTCGTTCTGAAGACCTGTTTCACGATGCTCAAAGCGTCATACCTGGCGGTGTTAACTCGCCTGTTCGTGCTTTTAAAGGCGTTGGCGGTAGCCCTCTATTTTTTGAAAAAGGTGAAGGTGCTTACCTTATCGATGCAGACGATAAACGTTACATCGATTACGTCGGTTCATGGGGGCCTATGATCTTAGGTCATGCCAACCAAGATGTGGTCGAGGCGGTACAAAAGCAATTGCAACAGGGCTTAGGATACGGAGCTCCGACTGAACTCGAGACGGTGATGGCTAAAAAGGTCTGCGAGCTAGTTCCCTCGATTGAAAAAGTGCGCATGGTCAGCTCAGGCACAGAAGCAACAATGAGTGCTATTCGCCTCGCACGTGGGTTCACCGGTCGCGACAAGATTGTTAAGTTTGAAGGATGTTATCACGGCCACTCAGATTCGCTACTTGTTAAAGCAGGTTCTGGCGCTCTTACACTAGGCGTTCCAAACTCTCCTGGCGTTCCAGCAAGCCTTGCAGAGCACACCATTACCCTGCGTTTTAACGATATAGACTCTGTCCGCCAAGCTTTTTCAGAGATTGGTAACGATGTTGCCGCGATCATCGTTGAGCCCGTTGCAGGCAACATGAATTGTATTCCGCCTGTGCCAGGCTTCCTTGAAGGGCTTCGCGACATTTGTGACGAGTACAAAAGCGTACTCATTTTCGATGAAGTGATGACCGGTTTTCGCGTCTCATTAGGTGGAGCACAAGGTCATTTTGGCGTAACCCCCGATATTACAACCTTAGGCAAAGTAATCGGTGGAGGATTACCGGTCGGCGCCTTTGGTGGACGCGCTGACATTATGGATTACATTGCACCTACCGGTCCCGTATACCAAGCAGGCACTCTTTCAGGAAACCCCTTAGCGATGGCAGCAGGGCTAACTATGCTCACCAAAATAAGCGAAGCTGGTTTCTATGAGCACTTGATAGCCCAAACCACAAAATTAGTTGAAGGTTTAAAACAAGCCGCTAAAAACACAAACACCTCAATGTGTTTCAGTCAGGCAGGTTCTATGTTCGGCTTCTTTTTCAGCAAAGAAGATAAGGTTGATTTCTACGAACAAGTAGTGGAATGCGATATGGAAAAATTCCAACGCTTTTATCATGAAATGCTCAACGAAGGCGTCTATCTTGCTCCTTCAGCATTTGAAGCTGGCTTTGTTTCTAGCGCACACTCAGATGAAGTCATCGCGGCTACAATTGCTGCTGCCGAAAAAGTAATGGCACGTTTATAAGACTTGCTGCGCAAGAAGGCGCCTTAGTTCTTTTTCTATTTTTCAAATTTCGTCTTGATAGACGAGTTAAGGGAGTGCGCTGACACTCCCTTAACAATCCCAGTCAGCCCCTACCTCCTAGCCCTACGGGTTCATTCGTTGCTCAAGAATAAACAGCGCCTGCGGAACTCGCCTTCGGCTCAGACAGTCCTCGGCGTTCACCTGTTTATCCTTTGCGCGACTCATCTAGTCAGAAGAGGAAAGTTGGTGCAAACAATATACTTTATCAGAGCCAGCCCCTCTCATCTCGAGAGACGAAAGCGCGCTAGTGACAATCGGAAATACGCGAGGACTGTCTGAACGACCAAAGGGAGAGAGTTCCTCAGCGCCGATTGGAACAAGAGATTGAGTGAAGCCGCAGGCCACGAGAGTTGGGGCGCCTTTAGATTATTAAGACCTTTGACGTCAAAGGTCTTAATGCGCCGTCGGCCGCCGCCGACAGGAAAAGAAGTATTAAACTCAAAGTACTATCGAATGTAGCACTACCTTCAAGTCGTCCATCAAGACGAAAACTGAAGAAGAGTAGAAATTAGAAAGCATCACAAAAACCTCTCCAGCACCGAATTCAAAAACAAAAAACCCTCATCCGTTAATTGGATACGTTGCGTATCCTCCACAAACAAACCCTCCGATCGAAGTTGATCAATGATCTTGGACAGATCTGACAATTTCAGCAGAGTGCGCCGCTCTAATAAACGACTCTCAACTCCTTGCTTTAATCGCAGTGCATTCATCATAAACTCAAAGGCTTGTGCATCACGTTCGATGACTTCTTCGCCAATTCGATATTGAATTCGATCAGCCATATACGCTTCTGGTATTCGCGACTTACGGTATCGAAGTAGACGCCCATCTCCAGCAAGCGTAATTTTTGAATGCGCACCTGCACCTAAACCAATGTAATCGCCAAACTCCCAGTAATTCAAATTATGGCGAGCCTGCTTATCTTGTTGTGCAAATGCAGACACCTCATACTGTTGATAACCTTTATCTTTCAACAGTCCCGAGCCACTTTCAATAATTTCCCAAAGGGCATCATCTTCTGGAATTACGGGAGGCCGCGAATAAAACTCAGTATTCGGTTCGATCGTTAATTGATACCAGCTCACGTGTGTCGGAGACAATTCAAAAGCTCGCTTCAAATCATCCATTGCCAGCTCTGGCGTTTGATCGGACAAGCCATGCATTAGGTCGATATTAAAGTTACGAATACCCGCCGCTTTCAAAGCCTCAACAGCTTGGTACACATGATCAACAGTATGAATTCTTCCTAAAGCTTGGAGCTGATTATTTTGAAAGCTTTGAACACCGAGCGAGATCCGATTAATACCAGCTTCAACATAACCATTAAAATAAGCCGCATCGCTAGCACCAGGGTTAGCTTCCAGCGTAATCTCTATATCTTCAGAAAAGTTTAGATTCTCTCTCAAGGCATTTAACAACTGCCGGTAAAAATCCCCGCTCATTAAACTTGGGGTGCCTCCACCAAAGAAAATACTTTGCACTTCTCGGTCTTGCACATAGGCCAAATCAATATGAAGATCTTTGATCAAGCTATTCAAATAGGCAGATTCTGGGATATCTGTTTTTGCATGCGAATTAAAATCACAATACGGGCACTTCTTCACACACCAAGGCAGGTGTATATAAAGACTTAATGGAGGAAGAGAATGAGGCAAGATTACGCAGTCGTGCGAAGTTCAGGCAGAGACTGCTCAAGGAGCCGAAGTGCTGCACCTCGGTGGCTCATAGACGCTTTTTGCTCTGCGCTTAACTGAGCGGCCGAACATTCTAATTCTGGCACGATAAATACGGGATCGTATCCAAATCCTTCATTACCGCTTTGCTCAGTAGCGATACGGCCATGCCATGTTCCGTGACAAACAATGGGGGTTGGATCATCTGGGTGACGCACAAAAACAAGAACACAGTGGAATTGCGCATCGCGTTTTTCGGTCGGTACTTGAGACAATTCTCTGAGCAATTTATCAATATTACTCTGATCCGTCGCACCATCGGGATTGTCATCTGCACTATAACGCGCTGAGTAGAGACCAGGAGCGCCATTTAATGCATCGACAGCGAGACCTGAATCGTCTGCAAGCGCTGGCAAGCCGCTCTCTTTAGAGGCATGACGCGCTTTGAGAATCGCATTCTCAATAAATGTCAGTCCCGTTTCGTCTGCACCTTCAATACCGAGCTCTGACTGCGCGATGATCGTAATATTTGCAGGCGCAAGCATATTGCCGAACTCTTTTAACTTACCCGCGTTACCGCTCGCTAGTACGATTTTCATTCCGCTAGCCTCAATCGTTATAAAAATTATGTGTAAAACGAAGTCGGAACGGATCTACGACACCTTGAGGATAAATGACTGCATCAAAAGTAAGGATTTCACCCTCTCGATATTGAACTTGCCCAATGTAATAAATCGACTTTCCTTCAATGATTTGTTGGAAGTTCATATGTTGGACTTGTTGAATTTCGTTTTTAGCATTGATATCGACTAACGCACCGACTGCTTCTCGACGACCATCTTCCGAAACTTTGAGGACGCTAATATTCACCATGCCCATGGCGCGACTACGCACTAAATCATATTTACGTGCTATCTCTGGATGCAAAAAGGTACTCGTAAACGCAATGTAGTGTACCTCGTACTCCGCTCCATCTGAGCCTGTGAAAATTTTCTTTTGTTCTGCCAGAGTAAAGCTCGAAAACAACAAGACTAGGCTCATAACGACAAAACGCATTAAAACTGTATGTGTCATCATTACTTCTTCTCTATCCGGTAAACCGCAAACTCAGCGAGCAAATTAGGCCATAACTTTGCGAAGCTGTTCTCTTCGAACTCTGCATTGACCTCTAAGCGATTCAATACACGAATGCCTTTTTGTCTACACAGTATTTCGAAGTCCTTAAATGTACATAAATGGATGTTCGGCGTATTGTACCAAGTATGCGGCAAACTTTTCGACATCGGCATTTTGCCATTGAGCAGTAAATACTGCCGACAGCGCCAATAACCAAAGTTAGGAAACGTCACAATTCCTTGCTTCCCAACGCGAAGCATTTCGTCTAACAACTCATCAGGACGACGAACTGCTTGCAAAGCCTGGGTCATAATCACCGTGTCGAACTGATTATCCGAAAAGCCGCTTAATCCACGCTCATCAAGATCATGCTCAACAACATTTACTCCATTGACTATACATTCGGTAATACGGTCCTCATCGATTTCTAGACCGTAACCTTTTACACCTTTCTCAGATTGGAGATGCGCAAGCAGCAAACCATCGCCACAGCCCATATCCAAAACTGTTGAGGCTTGCGAAACCCAAGGGCTAATAATTTCTAAATCGCCTCTCATAAGCCCTGCTCCTTCGCAACACGCTGCATATAGGCCGAAAACGCGGCAGTATAACGTGGCGTAGGTATTAAAAAAGCATCATGCCCGTGCGGAGCATCTATCTCACAATAACTCACGGGTTTGTTAGCTTTAATCATGGCGTCTACTAAGACTTGAGAACGTTCAGGAGAGAAACGCCAATCACTGCTAAATGAGGCTACAAAATAACTGCATTGTGATACTTCTAAGGCTTTGACTAAATCACCGTCAAAGTCTTGGGCAGGATCAAAATAATCCAAGGCGCGTGTCATGAGCAGATAAGTATTTGCATCAAATGTTTTAGAAAAACGTTTACCTTGATAATTTAAATAGGACTCGACCTCAAATTCAACACCATAGTCAAAATTGAAATTTTCTGACTTCGTGACACGTCCGAATTTTTCGCCCATTGCCTCGTCAGACAAATAAGTAATATGCCCAATCATTCTAGCGAGCATTAACCCTTTGGCCGGCACGGTATCATGCAAGTAGTAACGACCATCATGGAAACTAGGGTCTGATGTGATTGCTTTACGTGCAATCTCATTAAAAGCAATGTTTTGTGCTGTCAGTTTTGGTGTCGAGGCAATAACTACAGCGTGCTTTACGCGCTTCGGATAATCCAAGGACCAACGCAATGCCTGCATGCCACCTAAACTACCTCCAACAACGGCAGCCCAGACATCTATACCGAGTACATCAGCGAGACGCGCTTGGCTTTCCACCCAGTCTCGAACAGTGACGATAGGAAAATCTGGCCCATAACGTTCACCCGTTTCTGGGCATAGAGTGGTTGGTCCAGTGCTGCCTTTACAACCACCGAGATTATTTAAGCAAACAACGAAGAAAACGTTTGTATCAATCGGCTTTCCTGGCCCGATGCAACTGTCCCACCAACCGGGTTTTGGATCATCTTCTTGGTGATATCCTGCAGCGTGATGGTCGCCAGAAAGAGCATGGCAAATCAGTACGGCATTTGAACGAGACTCGTTCAATTCACCGTATGTTTCATAGATCAAATCATATTGCGACAAGGTCTTACCGCAATCTAATTTTAATGCTTGATCAAAGTGTTGGAGTTTGGGCTCAACTAGCCCAACAGAATCAGCTAACACGCTAAAGATAATTCCTATATCAAAGGCCTTTCTATAATCGTGCGAGTGTAAACGTGCTGCATGTGGAGCGCAACTTGACCCGTTAGATAATGACCTTATGTGTTGGAGTGCGCCTCTAACTGCTTCGCGATCGAATGCGTCAATGCAAGTTGCTGTTTAAGCATATCGATACGCTTCTGCATAGTAGAACACTCTTCCCGCTGACTTTTCTTCTCTTGCGCTAAACTCTGGAAGCTTTCCATTTGTTGTCGAAGCGCTTCTTTTTGTTCAACGGTATATTGCATCAGAGGTAGTAGAGCATCATCGGCCCAACAAGCTGCCTGTTCGGCTAACTCTTCATACACCTTACGAACATCTTGAACGAATGCATTTTTAAAGTGCTTGATGACTAATGTCTGCTCTGTCATCAAGAGCTTAGGATTTCTTCGATAACGTACAAACTTAGCTTTGATTACAGAAAGCTTCTGTCGATATTTTTTAATCGAAAAGCGAGTCGGATGAAGATGGTCTGCTTGATGATCGTGTTTAAAACGAGCGTACATTGAATCAACCATCTTTTCCGCGACACGTATTTCAACCATAAGATTGTCAAAGACACGATCTACGTCGTAAAAGAAGCGGCGCATCGCTTCGATCAATCCTTTTGTACTCCATGCATCTTGCATCGCTCTGCGAATATCGTCGGCAAGTGCATCAAACTTATCGAGATGAACAAGATCATGGAGGATTTCTTTCTGCGACATCATCAAACGTCGACTTGAACGCAAAGCAACGAGTTTTCTATAGAACTCAGCATGATCTTGTTGTGTTTGATCAGCAATATCATTCAGAGATGACTCAGCATCTTCATTGCGTTCATGCGCTAGTAAATGTTCTTTTGCGCGAACTAGCTGATGCCGTATTACTTTTTCACTGCTCTGTACTAAAGAACTGATATCAGAAATAGCTGAGCTGTAGAGTAAACATTCACGCTCGTTAACCAACTGCTCTATCAGCAAGTTTTCAAATTTTTGGAGGCCACTTTTCTGACCTAGCGCATCATCTTGTTTTACTTTTGCATGTAATGCTTTCTTTGCTGAAACTGGCAACACATGCTCTGCGGCAATACAAAGCTTTCTAGCAGTATCCTGCTTCACTGACTCAATCGCTGCAGCCGTATACGTCTCGCCCTGTAAGTCGTCCCACAAGACATCAATTTTATTCAATAAGGCATAACAGTATTTTTCTGAAGCCTCTCCGTTCGGAGAGATATATTGATTCCAAATCGCCATATCGCTCGCAGTTACACCAGCATCAGCTGAAAGCAAAAACACAACCGCTTGTGCATTTGGAATCATACTCACTGTCAACTCAGGCTCCGAACCCAACGCGTTTAATCCCGGAGTATCTAAAATACGCACACCTTGTTGTAGCAAAGGATGCTTTAGACTGAGCTGCGCATGACGCCATCGAGGAATAATAACCTTCTCGGGGTTTTCAAGATCTTGCTCTTGCATTGATTCTTCAAACCCCAAGGCAAGCGCTTCGTCTTTACTAACTGACACAACCTCAGCCACGCGTTCTAATATCTTACTGGCGTCATCTTGTGATAGCTCATCTAATTTATATGATTCCCATAGCTCCGTTTTTTGCTTCATTTCTGTAATAGTGAGATTCAGACGACGGCTCTCGATAGGCAATAAACGCAAATAAGAACGCTTAACTTGGCGATCATAAAATAATTCTGTGGGGCACATTGTTGTACGCCCCGCTTTAGAAGGAAGAATTCGTTGGAAATTTTCTGTATGAAGGAGCGCGTTAATTAATTCCGTTTTACCACGGGAAAATTCACCTACAAGTGCCAAAGTTAGCTCATCCTCTTGCAGTTCCAAGCAAGTACGAGCTAGACGTTTAATAACATCTTCTGAAGCAGCACCGTTTTCTGAAAGCCACGAACAGTATGTTTGAATCTGCTCAAGTAAACCTTGTTTCCAAGCGTAAAATTGATCAACACGCTGAACAGAATGACTTAATGTTTGAGGTGAACCCATCTTGGTCACAATCGCCCTATCTATACACAATAAATTAAGTATAGATAGGATTTAGAAAGTGCTGATTGAAAGATGCTTTTTTGTGCAGTGTTTTATGTTTTTTACAAAACGACTACAGAAGTGAAAATGACATTCCGAACTGCTGACTTAAGCCATTCAAAACAATTGCCAAGATCTGCAAAACAAGAAAAGCAAAAATTGGAGATAAGTCTAACCCGCCCATAGCAGGAAGAATTTTTCGAAAAGGAGCCATCACAGGCTCGCATATCTGGTTCACCAACATGAGCGCTGGGTTCGAACTACCAGGAGCAATCCAGCTCGAAATAATCATGATAATTAGTGCAAAGAAGTAAAGTTTTAAAATCATACCTAACACTAACAACACCGATAACGCGATTAATGATCCAATATCTGGCAATCCACCTGCGACTACTAAAAATTTAATCGCAAGCATCACAGCTTGAAAAACCAAAGCGAACAATAAAGTTGCTACATCAACCCCACCAAAACCAGGAATGACTCGTCGTAGAGGAACGACAACAGGATTACTCGCTTTTACAATAAATTGAGAGATAGGGTTATAAAAATCGGCACGAGATACTTGCAGGATAAAACGTAGCAAAATCAAAAATAGATAAAGATAAGTGATGGTATCGAGAATGAGAGTAAAAATTTGTTGCGTCATATTTATAAACAATCCTTTTAAAAACTGCGTCTAGGATATTCGAGCCATCCTTAAATTACAGCTTACAAGAGATTCAGCATTCAACTGCTTTGGGCTGTCATGAAATCAGTGACTTTATCTAAGGTAACAGGCTTTGCATAAAAACTGAGGCCAAGATCTTCGGCTTTGATTTGCACGCGCTCCTGAAAATTCGCAGTCAACAATGCGATGCGGACATTTGGACACAATTCCTGAAGTTTAGGCGCGACCGTCAATCCATCCTGCCCAGGCATATTTAAATCTAAGAAAATGCCTTCATATTTCTGCTGCTTGCAAAGCTCTAAGGCAACCTCTGCTGTTCCAGCTTCTGCAACACAAACATTCGCATAGTTATCCTCAATTAGGCTTTTGAGCATAACCCTCGAAATTGCACTGTCATCTACCAATAATACGTGTTTCAACATTTGCTTTACTTCACGTAGCTAATTTGGCGAATTAGTATAGTTGCTTTTCTCAAATTCCAAGGTCGTTTTATGCAAGAAAAGCACTTTATCTGCGCCTTAGACACATTGCAGGGAAAGCAATCATTTGGTTTTCGTGCGCCGAATGTTGAAGGCTTCGTTGTAATAAAAGATAAGAATGTATTTGGATATCGCAATTCATGCCCCCATATTGGCATGAACCTTGAATTCCAAGAGCATCGATTTCTTGATGCCGATGATGCATTCATTCAATGCTCGATGCATGGCGCATTATTTGAAATCGAAAATGGCCTGTGTGTTCATGGCCCATGCCTTAACCAGGCTTTGACTCCGTTAAGGATTCAGGTTGAAAATGAAAAGATATTTTTCATCCAAGACTAAATGCTACAAACGTGGCATTAGTCGCGCTACGAAAACAAAGTGATAGCGAACGTAAGAAGTTTCTGATAGCGTTCGCAAGCTTAAAATTTGGGCTGTCTAATTTTACAGGCATTCCAACTTGCCTTAGCAAGCACAGTATTGAAAGAAATAAGAGAAATAACTATGCCGGCAACTAAGAGTACAGATACATTCAGTTCATTTGAGCCGTATCAACCTGCTGCAGATGAAGAATACATGAGTGATGGCCAACTTCAGCACTTCCGTCAAATTCTATTGAGCTGGAAGCAAGAGTTAATGGAAGAGGTCGACCGTACAGTGCATCACATGAAAGAAGATGCTTCTAACTTCGCTGATCCAAGCGACCGTGCGACTCAAGAAGAAGAATTCAGCTTAGAACTCCGCACACGCGATCGCGAACGCAAGCTCATTAAAAAGATCGATAAAACAATCGATTCAATTGAAGCGGACGACTATGGTTTTTGCGAATCATGTGGCGTTGAGATCGGTATTCGCCGTCTCGAGGCTCGCCCAACTGCAACACAGTGCATTGATTGCAAAACGCTTGCAGAAATAAAAGAAAGCCAAGTCGGCATATAAGAAGCACTAAAATAGGGCGCACTTTGCGCCCTATTGTTTATCTATGCACTACAAAGGCCGCTTTGCGCCCTCTCCTACTGGCCCACTGCACCTTGGGTCACTCCTTGCTGCTTTAATTAGCTACCTAGACGCGCGTTCGAATAATGGATCTTGGCTTGTACGCATTGAAGACATCGATCCGCCGAGAGAAGTACCTGGCGCCAGTGAATCTATTCTTAACACACTTGAAGCATATGGCTTTGAATGGGATGCACCTGTTGTTTATCAATCTAAGCGTTATGACCTGTATGAAAGTAAGCTCAATTATTTATTAGACGAAAAGCACTGTTATTATTGCCCATGCAGCCGAAAGGAAATGGGCGAGCTCAATGGAGGTCATCTACCTGAATGTGGATATCACACCAATAACACCGCACCTAACAGTGCAATTAAGTTTCGATCAAATACGCATCCACAACACTGGAACGATTTATTCAAAGGACCAATATCTGCTCAAAGCGCAAGTGACTTTGTTTTAAAGCGCAAAGATGCACTTTACGCTTATCAATTAGCTGTAGTTTGCGACGATATTGATCAGGAAATCACTCACGTGCTTCGGGGGTCAGATTTATTAGATTCTTCCCCTATGCAACTCGAGTTATACAAGGCTTTCTCAACAACACCACCAAAATTCGGTCACTTCCCTTTAATTAAAAATAGCGACGGTCAAAAGCTATCAAAGCAAAATCTCGCTCCCGCGATTTCCCAAAGTGACATCATGTCTAACCTGCGAGAACTGTGCTGCATGATCGGATTGGATTTTTATAAGGCAGGCTCACCCAAAGATTTACTCAACACACTTACTGAGCAATGGCATTATGGTGTCTTACAAGGACACACTGGATACCTATTCAGTTAAGACGAATTTCACCTGTCGCTAGTCATAAGCATCACAGCTTAGGTATGATTTAGCATTCATTCATCGTTAGTTATTACCATCATGCATCGAATTTTAGTTATTGAAGATGACAGCACGGAACAATCCGATCTGGTCGATATTCTTAATCAAAACCAGTTTCAGGTTGAATGCGTCGAATCAATAACTCAGGCATTAGACGATGTTCCGCTAGCTTCCTTTGATTTAATTATTACCGATCTTCGTGTGAATGGTCAGGCTGGCACAGACATCATTCCACTCGCCCATGATACACCCGTCTTAGTCATGGCTAGCTTTGCTAGCCTTCGGTCTGCCGTAGAAGCTATGAAACTCGGTGCAGTCGACTATGTTGCTAAGCCTTTCGATAGCGCTGACTTACTATCTACCATTCACGATATCCTCGCCAAACAAAGCGAGAACAAGCGTGCTCCAAATCGCTCTACGGATCAGCAAGCAAGCGACCTCATCTATGGTCGTTGCCAACCCATGCGTAAAGTATTTAGCTTGATAGAAAAAGTAGCCCCAACCACCGCCAGCGTTCTAATTCAAGGTGAAACAGGCAGCGGCAAGGAGCTCGCGGCGAAGGCCATTCATAAGATGAGCCATCGCCGCAACCAAGAGATTGTGTGCATAAACTGCGCAGCGATTCCTGAGTCGCTGATAGAGTCAGAGCTTTTCGGTCACGAAAAAGGTGCATTTACAGGAGCTGGCTCTGCGCGTGCAGGTTTGATTGAAGCAGCCGATGGTGGAACTTTATTTTTGGATGAAATCGGTGAGCTGCCCCTTGATGCTCAGGCTCGATTACTTCGCGTTCTACAAGAAGGAGAAATAAGACGAGTTGGCTCCATCAGCTCTAAAAAAGTCGATGTGCGCTTAATTGCAGCAACACATAGAAATCTAAAGTCTTTGTCCCGTACCGGCCAATTCCGTGAAGATTTATATTATCGACTCAATGTTGTTCAAATTCGCCTCCCTCCATTAAGAGAGCGAGGAAAAGATATTACGGGCTTAGCTCACTTACTTTTAGAACGTGCTCGAGAGCGCTTAGCGAGACCAACGGTAGAACTCAGTACAGACGCACTGCGAGCCATTCAAGAATATAATTGGCCCGGTAATGTACGCGAACTTGAAAACGCGATCGAACGCGGCGTTATTCTTTGCGATCATGATCTTATCAATGCAGAACTGCTCGATATCGAAGCACTGCCATCAGAAGTAAGCCTTACTCAAGGATTAGTCCGCGGTAACGCTATGCAAACGGTTTCTTCATCACCTGTCCAAATTGGGAAACCGCTCTCTATGGAGGATTACTTCCAACAGTTCGTTCTAGAAAACCAATCAAAAATGAACGAAACAGAGCTCGCTAAACATTTAGGTATAAGCCGAAAAAGCTTGTGGGAGAAGCGTAACAAACTTGGCATTCCTCGTAAGAAAAGCGACGAACCACATTAGCTGCACGGCATGTTCCTTCCGGAAAATTGTCGACTTAGTCACATGATCAGCTTATAACCCACTGATTTTATGGTTAAAAAACAAACAACCAACGCACTGAAAACTCAAGAGATAACATTAAAGTAACAAAAATAACGGAAAAACGTTACTTTTAGTATCACTAATCCCCCCGCTACGCCCTTAGAACTAACCTGGTAAGCCAAGTGCCTGATTTACTTAGAATTTAATGAGTTGGCACGATTAACGCTTTAGGTAGATACAAAAAATAACAAAGCTTAATTTGCTGCGATTATCAAAATAAAAATAAAAACAGAAGCTTTTCGTAGCGCAGTCCGCAAAAACAAAAATAATAAAGCGGAGCGAACTGATTATTTTGAGCGCCTTGCTTTTTAGTGGGTCGATCGTGTTTTGAGCGAGTTATAAATGTAAGAACTACGACAAGTAGCAAACATTGATAACACAATCACTCAAAGCGTTTTTCCGCTCTATGCGTTCAAAGTATTCCGTTTGTCGTGCGTGATAACGCCCTGGTTGAGACATGGAACAACAATAACAATGACTGACGGTCTTGAACTGTTCAGCATGAAAGACCCGCTAAGGAAAGTAGGTAATTTCATGCTACGTCCTCCTTTTATTCTTCTTACTATATTTAGCGCGCATTAACGGCTAAACTTCTTCACCTCTTATTACGATAATTAAGATCAGGAAAACATGGCAGCATTGCCCCCTAGCATCATCTCTCGCGATGAACATCCCGTATCGCGCAAACATATTAGTCCGAATGCATTAAAGGTTCTTTATCGACTCGAAAATGCTGGTTTCAAAGCCTATTTAGTGGGCGGTTGTATTCGTGATTTACTGCTAGGTATTCAGCCAAAAGACTTCGATATCGCAACGAATGCTCATCCTGAACAAGTGCATAAGCTATTTTCGAATTCTCGTTTGATCGGCCGACGCTTCAAACTTGTACATGTTCTTTTTGGTCGAGAAATAATTGAAGTCGCAACATTCCGTGGCAGCAATGAAGATTCATCAGCACAGCAACAAACCGCTGAAGGAATGCTCACACGAGATAACGTGTACGGAACGATAGAAGAAGATTCTATTCGTCGCGATTTTACCGCAAATGCGCTGTATTACAGCGCAACTGATTTTTGCATTTATGATTATTGCGATGCCCTAACAGATATCAAAGCACACTCACTCAAGCTTATTGGCGAGCCTGAAGAGCGCTATCGCGAAGACCCTGTTCGCATGTTACGAGCAATTCGTTTCTCCGAAAAACTTAACTTCGATATCGAACAAAAAGCAGAACAAAGTATCCATGAACTATCTCATCTGATGTCGATGGTGGCGCCTGCCCGATTATTTGATGAAATTATTAAGCTTTTTGTCTCGGGTTATGGGGCCGCAATATTTGAGCGCCTATTAGATACAGGGCTATTTAAAGCCTTATTCCCAAGCGTTGCGCACACCATAGATAAAAGCCAAAAAGAACACTATCTCAGTTTTATCCGAGCGGCCTTAATCAACACAGACAAGCGCATCGCGCAAGAGAAACCCATCACTCCGGCGTTCCTTTATGCCTCTCTTTTATGGCCAGATGTCCATCGTATTTGGGGCCAAAAAATTGCTGAGGGGCTGTCAGACTTCCCTGCTCTACAACAAGCCGGTCATCAAGCGATCGAAGCTCAGTTACCGCACATCATGATTCCTAAACGCTTTATCCTGATGATGCGAGAGATTTGGGAAATGCAGATTCGATTGAGTAAGAACAATACTCGTCGCGCAGAGCAACTAGTTACGCATCCTCGTTTTCGCGCTGGCTATGATTTTTTGTTATTGCGGGAGCATGCTCAAGAAATTCTCCCAGGCTTAGGTCGTTGGTGGACAAAATATCAAGCAGATAACCCGCTACCAACAAATCATAAACCTAGGTCTAATTCTAGAAAACCAGCGCCTCGTCGCAGAAATCGTCGTCCTCAAAAAAGATCCGACTAGTGAACGTTTTACTTACCCTAGGGAGCAATCTCGACAACCCCATTGCCCAAGTTCAGAAAGCGGTTGCAGCCCTTCAACAAGAATCAGATATAGAGGTGCTTGAACAGGCTTCACTTTATAGTAGTAGTCCTCGTGGTCCTCAAGACCAAGATGATTACGTAAATTCTGCTGTACTCATTGATACACCTTTAAACGCGATCGACCTCTTAAAGCTTACTCAGCGCATAGAGAATGCTTTTGGCAGAACTAAAACGAGAGTTTGGGGTGAACGCATTATCGATATTGATATTATATTCTTTGGGCAAGAAAACATTTCTATCGAAGATCCAGATCTACAGATTCCTCACAGAGAAGCCTTAGTTCGCGACTTTGTGCTTATCCCATGCTTAGAAATTGCGCCCCATTGGCGCTTACCCAATGGCGAAGCTTTAGCAGACTATGTCAATAAGTGTGAACATCATGATCTCGTTAAGATTGAAATAAATTTGGCTTGTTCTTAAGCCAACATATAGCTAGTCTTTGCATGCAATTACCCACTTGGAAAAAGGGCTTATGACCACCACCACTTTATCGTTGAAGAAACTGAAGGAAGAAGGTAAGAAATTTTCTTGTCTCACCAGTTACGATGCGTGTTTTTCTGCCTTATCGAATGAGGCAGGAATCGATGTACTGTTGATCGGTGACTCTTTGGGCATGGTGCTTCAAGGCAACGACAGCACGCTTCCTGTTACCATGGATGATATGCTTTACCACACCGCTTGTGTGAAAAGTGGCAATTCCCGCAGCTTGATCATGGCTGACCTACCCTTCAATGCAAATAACAGCATCGAACAGACGATTCATAATGCAGGTCTGTTAATGCAAGCAGGTGCTCACATTATTAAAGTTGAAGGTGGTGCTTGGCTAAAAGAATCTATAGAAGAGCTAAGTTATCGAGGCATACCTGTATGTGCTCACCTTGGTCTCACTCCACAATCTGTTAACAAACTCGGCGGTTATCGAGTTCAAGGCAAAGAAGACAATTCGGCTAAAGCAATGCTTGATGCAGTGAAGGAACTAGAACAAGCAGGTGCCGATATGATTCTTCTTGAATGTGTGCCGACTCAACTTGCAGAGCAAATCACCAAGGCTGTTTCGGTTCCAGTTATTGGAATTGGTGCAGGTAATGTTACTGATGGGCAAGTACTAGTTGTACACGATATGCTAGGTCTTACTTCAGGCAAACTACCTCGTTTCGTGAAAAACTTTTTGGCTGAAACTGATTCAGTGCAAAGTGCGATTCAAGCTTACGATCAAGCTGTAAAAAATGGCTCTTTTCCCGGACCGGAACATAGCTTCTAAACCTTTATGAAAATACTTCATACTCTTAAAGAATTACGTGAAGAACTCAATCAAGCACGTAAAGCTAATCATAAAATCGGCCTTGTCCCTACAATGGGTAACTTACATGAAGGTCATTTACGGCTTGTTGATCGCGCTCGTGAATCAAATTCTTTTACGGTAGCAACAATCTTCGTTAATCCCCTGCAATTTGGTGAAAACGAAGACTTTGACTCTTATCCTCGAACTCTTGAAAAAGATAGCTCCTTATTAGCAGCTCGAAACTGTGATGTATTGTTCGCGCCTAATATTTTTGAAGTATATCCTGGGGGCTTGAAGGCTGAGTCAACCGTTCATGTCCCAGACATAACCAAACATCACTGTGGTGCGAGTAGGGAAAAACACTTTGACGGTGTTGCTACCATCGTTACGAAGCTTTTCAACATGGTTCAGCCAGACCAAGCCATATTTGGAGAAAAAGACTTTCAACAATTAATGGTGATTCGAAAGCTTACTAATGATCTATGTTTTCCTATTGAAATAGTCGGCGTACCGACTTGTAGAGAGCCAAGTGGCCTTGCATTGAGCTCTCGCAATGGTTATCTAAATGAAGAGGAACACCTGCGAGCAAGTAAGCTTTTTGCGGTTCTTCAACAAACTAAAAAAGCATTAGAGTCGAACGAAGATATCGTCGTTGCACGTCAGCAAGCGATTAGTTCTTTGACAGAGAATGGCTTTAAACTCGATTATCTTAATATTGCATCCGTTGATACACTTCTGCCGGCTAAGGATGCGGATAAGGAAATTGTAATCCTTGCTGCAGTCTTTTTAGGAGCAACGCGGTTAATAGACAATATTCGAGTTTCGTTAACTGACTAAATAACAAAAACGCACAAGGACTGGCATGAGACTCGATCAAAACCATAGCTATCTACCTCTAAAGAAGCTCGCTATCAAAGCGAAGTATGAGCGTATGCTTGATTACTTTGAGGAAGACCCAAATCGCCTTGATCGCTTCGGCATTCAAGCTCCATATGTGTATGCAGATTTATCCAAGAATTTAGTCTCGAACACCGTACACAAGGCGCTAATTAAACTAGCCGATAACGCAAATCTCAAAGATCAGACTCGCGCATTATTTTCAGGACAAGAGCTCAATGCAACTGAGCATCGTGCTGTATTGCATACTGCTCTTCGCGCCTTAAATCATAAAGAACTTCGAGCTTCAGCGCCTGAAATTCATCAGGAAGTCAATGCAGCGTTAGAACAAATAAAGAGTCTGGTTGATTCTCTTCATAAACGCGAATGGCTAGGATCAACTGGCAAAGCAATTACGCAGCTTGTCAGCATCGGAATTGGCGGGTCTTACTTGGGGCCGAAAATGGTCATTGAGGGACTACAGCACTTTCATATTGATGGCCTCGAGACACATTTTGTATCGAATATAGATGGTAGCGATGCAGTTAACGTGCTCGAGCAACTCGACCCTGAACGCTGTTTATTCCTGATCCAATCCAAGTCTTTTACTACCCTCGAAACACTTGAGAATGCGCACGTTTGCCTAGACTGGTTGAAAGATAAGCTTGGTCCGAGTGCTGATATTTCACGCCACCTTATTGCTGTTTCAAGCAATATAGAAGCAGCGTGTGCCTTTGGCATTGCCGAAGAGAATATTCTTCCTATGTGGGATTGGGTTGGCGGTAGATACTCTTTATGGTCTGCAATAGGTTTTCCAATCGCATTCCAACTTGGTTTCGATAATTTTATTAAGTTATTGCATGGCGCAGAAGCCATGGATAAACATTTCTACGAAACTGAATTCGAAAACAATTTGCCTGTAATGCTGGGGCTTATCGGAGTGTGGAACCGGAGCTTTTTAGGTCACGCATCGATTGCGGTTATCCCTTATGACCATCAACTACGATTCTTGCCCGAGCACTTACAGCAACTCGATATGGAAAGCAATGGTAAAACCGCTGATACAGAAGGCCATCAAATTAGCTATGCCAGTGGCCCATTGCTATTCGGTGGAGCGGGCACCAACGGACAACATGCTTATCATCAATTATTCCATCAGGGACGAGGCGCCGTTCCTATCGATTTCATCATTGCGAAAAACAGTCCTTATCCCGTACGTGATAACCACGCTCACTTACTTGGCAACTGTCTAGCTCAAAGTCGCGCGCTAATGGTTGGAAAATCGCGAAAGAACGCAGAGCAAGAACTTCTAGATAAAGGTGTTGCACCAGAGGAAGCGCGACGTATCGCACCGCATAAGGTGATCGCGGGTAACAAGCCTAGTAATACGCTACTTGTTGAGATGTTTAGCCCCGAGTCTATCGGTGCTCTAGTTGCCTTGTACGAACACAAAGTGTTTGTTCAAGGTCAAATATGGGGCATCAATTCATTTGATCAATGGGGCGTTGAGTTAGGTAAGGTATTAGAAAAAGAGTTGTTTCCTTTGCTCACTCAGGAAGCCGAGAAAAACAAGATAGATGCTCTAGACCCTTCAACCGCTAAGTTAGTACAACTCTTGCGTAGCTAGCCTGAGAATATGGTTCCTGGGCTAAAAAGGAACCTTTTCTAAATTCTGCCTTGTCGGTAATTGATTTATCAATTGACGATAAGGCAGCCCGCTCTTTGGCTCTAATTGATCAGCACAGAGATCAATCATCGGCAATAAAACGAAGGCATTATAAAATAGCTCGGGGCGAGGAAGTTCAACACCATCATGTATACCAACTAACTCGTTATATGTGATGATATCAATGTCTAAGGTTCTAGACGAAAATTTAGGTCCTGCTCGAGATCTGCCATGCTGGTCTTCTATTTCTTTAAGAACATCATTTAATTCAGAGATAGTCAGAGTCGTTGTAATACCAACGACCAAGTTAAAAAAATTAGACCCCTTAAATCCAACCGGCTCACTTTCATAAACAGGAGATACGGTAAGCTCTCCAAATTTTCTCTCAAGACATCTCAAGCAAGAACGGATATTCTTTTCCCGTTCAATGTTGCTTCCTAAACTCAGATAAACCTGCGACATTATGGTCGTGTTCGCTCTAGAATAATACCAACGCGATGAGCACTTGCTACAGCTTCGGGTTTCGCCAATTTTAGTTTAATCTTAGAGACCTCAAAAGCTTCGAATATATCGCTAATAATGCGCTCCGCTAAATACTCGACAAGGTCATGGTGCTGCTCTGTTACAAGGGCCTCTATTCGTTGAGCAACCTCGGCATAACTGACTGTATCGACAATATCATTGCTCAGCGCTGCTCGTCGTAAATCAACATCGAG
>NZ_LWFH01001133.1:0-842 GCF_001635725.1 Oleiphilus sp. HI0066 | reverse complement strand
ATTTAGACCAGAATTGCTATGTAGGCCGAAATAATCAGCTCAATTATCACTTTGGGAGTGGCTCTTTGATGTCGTGTTTCTTAAGCTTCTGCGCAACAATAAATAACTGAAAGCGAGTAGGCATTGAACGACGCACAAAAGGCTTTAGCGCAGTGGCGTGAACAAGGAAGATTTTTTGAATTTGAAGGGCATCAGGTGTTTTATCAGGATTCACAGGATGCCAATAAACCAGTTTTAGTAATGTTGCATGGCTTTCCAACATCGAGTTGGGACTGGCAAGAAATATGGCCAAGGTTAACGCAGTATTTTCGCGTGATTACCTTCGACTTCTTAGGATTTGGTTTTTCAGACAAACCTAACTTGCCGAAATATTCGATCATGATGCAGGCGAGTATTGCTGAAGCTCTCGTGAATGCGTGTGGTGTTGCGGAGTACCATTTACTTGCACATGATTATGGTAATACCGTTGCGCAGGAACTTTTGGCTCGCAATCAAGAGAATCCAGATGCCAAGATATTGTCTTGTGTATTCTTGAATGGCGGATTATTTCCAGAAGTACATCGCCCTTTATTAACGCAAAAATTGCTGCGTAGTCCGTTTGGGAAGTTTTTCGCTCGTATGGCGAGCCTTAGAAGTTTTGTCAGTAGCTTTAACACGATCTGTGCGGTGAAATTGCCTAAAGATTTATTGCAAGAACATTTCAACTTGTTAGCGCGTGAGAACGGTCGCCATTGCATGGTTAAGCTAGTGGGGTATATGGATGAGCGTGCGCTTCACCGAGAGCGCTGGGTTGGCAGTGTAGTCAATAGTGCAATTCCACTACGCTTTATCAATGGCGTTGA
>NZ_LWFH01001132.1:0-1595 GCF_001635725.1 Oleiphilus sp. HI0066 | reverse complement strand
AGAATTAATAAAAATATAAGAGGTTATTTTGGAATTATTAGCGCGTGGTCGTTTGCAGAAAATGGCAGTCGATCATCAGACGCCAATCGCTTATCAACTTCATGTAGGTGATTCGGCCTTAAATATGTCTGAGTATCTGGGTAAGCCAATGAAGTTTGTATTTGAACAAGAGATTCGTTGTTCAAATTGCCAGAGAGTCACAAAGAAAAGTTTTAATCAAGGCTTTTGCTATCCGTGTTTTCAAAAGCTTGCGAGCTGCGATAAATGCATCATGAGTCCTGAATTGTGTCATTACGAAGAAGGGACGTGTCGCGAGCCAAGATGGGGTGAAATGCATTGTTTGCAACCGCATGTCGTATATTTGGCTAACTCGAGTGGTCTAAAAGTAGGTATAACGCGAGGCACACAAGTTCCCACGCGCTGGATCGATCAAGGCGCAATTCAAGCATTGCCTATCGCGCAGGTTTCTAGCCGTAAGCTTTCTGGTTTAATTGAAAATAAGCTAAGAGAGTGGGTAGGGGATAGGACTAATTGGCGCAAAATGCTTAAGCATGATGTAGAGGTAATGGATCTCGCTGCAGAGCGTGAACGTTTGTTTGCAGAGGTTGGCGACTACCTGTCTGAGCTGAAGCAAGACTATCCAGATGAGCACATAGAATGGCTTATAAGCGGCAATGAATATTCATTTGAATACCCTCATTTGGCTTGGCCTGAAAAAGCGAAAACATACAATTTGGATAAGACGCCAGAGATTGAAGACACATTGATGGCAATAAAAGGGCAGTATCTAATTTTCGAACAAGCTTGTTTAAATATTCGAAAATATGGCTCGTATGAAGTTTCAATTTATGCCTAAGCAATTATGCATAGCGAGGGCTCTAGGAATACAAAGATGAAAGACGCAGCAGCAAACATCACATATCTAAAAGACTATCAAAAACCGAACTTCCTCGTAGAGAGTATTTCTTTGAGCTTTAAGCTATTCGAGGACGGCGCTGAAGTAACGAATCTTATGCACGTTGTTAAAGATTTGGATTCCGAGTCGACAGAGTTGGCGTTGGACGGCGAAGAATTAGAATTGCGCTCGGTCAGTATTGATGGAGCTCTATTAAATAGTGATCGTTACTTGGTGACAGAGTCCGGTCTAAGCATCTCAGATATGCCGGCAGACTGTCAGTTAGAAATCGTGACGTGGATTAAGCCTCAAGAGAACAAGCGATTAGAAGGACTCTACAAGTCATCGACAATGTTCTGTACCCAATGTGAAGCCGAGGGTTTTCGACGCATTACTTACTATCTCGACCGTCCTGATGTCTTAACGATCTTTACGACAAGAATCGAGGCAGATAAATCCTTGTATCCAAATTTGCTATCGAATGGCAATTTGATTGAATCAGGCGAATTGGATGGAGGACGTCATTTTGCGGTTTGGAATGACCCCTTCCCGAAGCCGTGTTATTTGTTTGCACTCGTAGCGGGTAATTTGCATTGTCAAAAAGATACCTTCACGACAATGAGTGGTCGAGAGGTGCGTCTCGAAATTTTTGTCGAACACAAAAACTCAACTAAGTGTGATTATGCCCTTGATGCTTTGA
>NZ_LWFH01001131.1:0-1331 GCF_001635725.1 Oleiphilus sp. HI0066 | reverse complement strand
ATGTGAAGCGCCCAGATGTAAATGTTGAGCTTGAGAAGCAAAAAGAAGAGCAAGACGCATTGCGTGCCAAGCAAGAAGCTGAAGATGCTGCGCGCAAAGCAGCTGTAGAAGCGCAAAAGGTTGAAGAAGAAAAAGCTGCGGCTGAAGCCGAAGCGAAAAAAGCGGCTGATGAAGTGGCTGCGAAAGCTGAAGCAGAAAAGGCGTCTGCGAAAGCTTCTGCTAAGCCAGCTCCTGCTCCTAAAGGTGATGCTGACGACAATTCCAAGAAACGTGCTCCTAAGAAGAAAGGGCATGATTCGGCAGGCGGTTCTGATGATGATAAGCCTAAGAAGCACAACAAATCTGCTGGACATCGTGCACCGCGTCAGCGTGAAGAAGAGGTCGATATTCACGCAGTAAATGCATCTCGCGAAATATTGTCTGAAGATGCTTTGGAAGAAGAGATTCAACCTCGCAAACTTAAAGCGAAAAAGAAAAAGAAATCTCACGGCTTCCAACAACCAAGTGCACCTGTCGTAAAAGAAGTGTCAGTTGGTGAAAATATCGTTGTGAGTGAGCTTGCTGACAAAATGTCAGTCAAAGCAGTTCAAGTCATCAAGACTCTAATGGGCCTTGGTGTGATGGCAACGCAAAACCAGTCAATTGACCAAGAAACAGCAACCTTGGTTGTTGAGGAAATGGGCCACAAGGTTAAGTTGTTTTCTGAAGATGCAGTCGAAACTGATGTACTAGATAGCATTAGTTACGATGGCGAAGAAATGCCTCGTGCACCAGTTGTTAGTGTAATGGGCCACGTTGACCACGGTAAAACCTCATTACTTGATTATATTCGTCGTGCGAAAGTTGCTGCAGGCGAGTCTGGTGGTATTACCCAGCACATTGGTGCATACCACGTTGAGACTGGTCACGGCATGATTTCATTCCTTGATACGCCTGGACACGCTGCGTTTACCGCAATGCGCGCTCGCGGTGCTCAAAGTACAGATATTGTTATTCTTGTTGTTGCGGCAGACGATGGTGTAATGCCTCAAACTGAAGAAGCGGTTCAGCACGCTCGCTCAGCGGGCGTGCCGATTGTTGTTGCAGTCAACAAAATGGATAAAGAAGAAGCAGATCCAGATCGCGTTAAAAACGAGCTCGCTGCAAAAGATGTTATCCCAGAAGACTGGGGTGGTGATGTGCAGTTCATTCCTGTATCGGCGCACACTGGTACTGGTATTGATGCATTGCTTGATGCGGTTCTTCTACAAGCAGAAATGTTGGAGCTTAAAGCTGTTCCATCAGCGCCTGCGAAAGGTACGGTTGTTGAATCAAGCCTCGACAAAGGTCGT
>NZ_LWFH01001130.1:0-1509 GCF_001635725.1 Oleiphilus sp. HI0066 | reverse complement strand
GTATACACCATCGACATCCGTATATATCTGACATTCATCAGCTTTAAGAGCAGCCGCCAAGGCAACAGCAGTTGTATCTGAACCGCCCCGACCAAGCGTCGTGATATTGCCCTTTTCATCAACCCCTTGGAATCCAGCTACAACGATAACGCGCCCTTGCTCAATATCAGAGCGCATCTTATCTTCGTCGATATCTAGAATGCGAGCCTTCGTATGCGTATCGTCGGTTGTAATTCGAACCTGCCCGCCTGTATATGATCTCGCAGGACAGCCTCTTTTGTTCAGCGCCATACTCAACAAGGCAATCGTTACCTGCTCACCCGTTGACACCAATACATCCATTTCTCTAGGCGTAGGCTCGTCGGTAATGTCGCTGGCAAGACCGATCAATCGATTTGTTTCTCCACTCATTGCAGAAACAACTACGACGATGTCATCTCCCTTATCGCGAAAGCCTTTAATTTTATCCGCAACAGCTTCGATACGCTCAACCGTACCAACAGATGTGCCGCCAAACTTCTGAACCAACAAAGCCATTTCTTTATTCCTGTACCACTACCAACGCACTACGTATATGCAAAAAGCGCGGGATTATAACTTACTTTCAACCCAAACTTGAACCCTAGCTAAAGCTTCATCTAGCCTAGCCAAATTGGTGCCACCACCTTGCGCCATATCAGGACGACCGCCGCCTTTACCATCAACGATCTGGGAAACTTCTTTCATCAATTCGCCAGCTGAAAATTTCTTTGAAATCGACTTAGTCACACCCGCAATCAAAACAATCTTATCGCCTTCCTTAGCAGCTAATAACACGACAGCTTCACCAAGCTCATTCTTCAATTTATCAACGGCATCCATTAACGCTTTACGATCCATGCCGTCAGCGTTTTGCGCCAAAACTTTAATACCCGACACGTCTTTTGCATTACCAGCCAACTCACTACCCGCATCAGCAGCTAGTTTCGCCTTTAATTTTTCAAGCTCTTTTTCTGCAGATTTAAGCTTTTCAAACTGACCCAACGCTTTGTCTAGGACGACATCTTTATTACATTTCAAAGCCGCCGCTAACTCAGAAAGTTGCTCTAAGTTTTCACGAACATAACGTTCGGCCGCATCACCTGTGAGCGCTTCGATTCGACGTACACCAGAAGAAATGCCACCTTCAGAAACGATTACAAGTTGACCGATATCTCCTGTTCGTTGCACGTGTGTACCGCCACAAAGTTCAACAGAAAAAGAATTGCGTCCCATAGAAAGTACGCGCACTTCATCACCGTACTTTTCACCAAACAATGCCATTGCACCCATCTCGCGAGCCGAATCCATATTGGTCAACGTAGTTGTTACAGCTGTATTAGCGCGAATCTCGGAATTAACAATCGATTCCAATTCGCTAACTTGCTCTTTAGTCACCCCTTCATAATGCGCAAAGTCGAAACGCAAACGCTCACTATCTACCAATGACCCTTTCTGGACCACGTGTTCACCTAAAACCTTGCGCAAAGC
>NZ_LWFH01001129.1:0-671 GCF_001635725.1 Oleiphilus sp. HI0066 | reverse complement strand
ACGGTCTGTCCAAATAGATCATCAGCCCGCCGAAGAAGTTCGCTAGCAAGTCTTTCGCCGCAAAACCAACAGCAATGCCGCCAATACCACCAAAGGCTAATACACCACTAATACTGAAACCTAATGTCTGTAAAACAACGAGAACTGCAGTGATAATAATCGAAGCCCGAAGAAGTTTACCCAATGCGTGCACAGTAGTTTCATCGATAGGCTCCTCAACTCTATCTGGATCGATAAGCAAGGTTTCTGTTTGCGCAATAAACCCTACTACGAACCAAGTTAGACAGAAGATAACCCCGATACGCTGAATTGGCTCAACAAAATCGAAAACAACTACGTTTGAGTATTGATCGGCAGTATATGCCGCCATGGAAAGGCCGACGATCCAGATACCAAGGGACACAGGACGTCTTGCTGCGTGTAGTAATGCATCGTCCCATAAATTCTCCGTCTTGGTGAACTGGATTTCGACTCGTTTGAATATCCGTTTTGAAATATAACTTGCTAATGCTGTGAGTACGACAACAGCGAAAATTTCAATGACACTACGCACACCGGAATTCGTATATCCAAGGTCGGCTAGAAACTGATTACTAGACTCCAGAAAATCCATTTAGCTTACACCTTATTATTTATATTCTTGACGATTTCTTGAGCATTCTGCCAACGCA
>NZ_LWFH01001128.1:0-1482 GCF_001635725.1 Oleiphilus sp. HI0066 | reverse complement strand
ATGGTTGGACCGGTTCGAAAAATATTCCTGAACTCACGCGTATCGGGGTTCTCGTCTTGACTCGTATCGGAGACAACATCGGTACGCGAAAACGTGGCCTGCCACTCAAGAAAGTCCTCAACCAAATCAACCGTAAATAAGCCAAAGCCGGAGGTCAGTGAGGTTTCGTCTTCGTATGTGCCTTCGTAGTAATGCTCATTTTGTAACTTGAGGGTTGCATCCGCTTTAAAACGCTTTCGTACTTCTTCAACACCTAGTTCGGCGTACGTTGTTTGAATAACATCGGTTTCGGCATTAGTGTTTGTGCGTCGAACGTTGTCCGTATGTTCGATTCGGGAGCCAATCGCGCCCGTTGCCTCTGTCGCATGGGATTGACTAGCAAACACCATCAAAAGAAAACAGGAAATAAGCCCCGATAAAACGCGTTCGCGGCAAAATTGAATGTCCATGTATCACTACTCAATTAACAATTTTGTTTTAGTTGTTGTATATCAGACCAGCTAATTTATCTTCGCCAACGATATCGATCGCAATCTGAACCTGATCACTCGTCACTCTCGCATGAGGGACCACTAACACGACCATATCCACGATGCCCGCCAAAATACGCGCTTCAGATGAACTAGCCACAGGAGGCGCATCAATAAAAATATAACGATCAGAATAGCGATGTTTCACTTCATCAATGAACGAAAGCATTTTTTCTGATTCGAAGTACTCAGCCGCGCCTTCGCTATTTGATCCAAGAGGAATTGCTCGTAATCGCGGTACGCCAGTCGCATAAACGATGTCTTTAATACCAATAGCGGGGTCACTAAGATAATCAGTAATGCCTATCTCTGCTTCACCAAAGATTAAGTTCTGAGCATATGGAGAGTAGAGGTTTGCATCTAGAACCAAGCTTGTTTTGGCCTTATCTAGCGCAAACACAGAGGCAAGGTTCTGCGTCACATAACTACCGCCACCACCATGGCTCACCGAACTAACCATGCATACAAAGTTTTTCTTTTTTTGATGCTGCAGTAACTGCGTTCTTAGCTCCCGAAATATATTAAGCACTTGAGGGCTATTCATACCCGGGTAAATCAGCTTTCTTTCATCTAACTCTTGTTGAGTGAACTTATCCACTTCTTCCATTTGATCAATACGTGGATTCGATTCTGATACAGCCGCTTTGGTCAACTCGCTCACAGTAACACTCCCATATGAAACGCCACAGCTAAGCCTGTATAGGCTGCAAAAATAGCCAGCGCCAAGATTCCACAAACGACCATATCACTGCGTCTCAAACGCTGTGTAAGCGGTGTATTCACATGAGGAATAACAGCTAATACGCGTGCATCCATAGCATAAATAGATGATGCAAAGCGGATTCTCGGATCAAGCAGTACATAGGCGACAGCTAAGCCGATCACGAACAATATTCCTAACACTGGACCAACTAATACAAAATGTATAAAACGTAAACCAGAGGGCATCAAA
>NZ_LWFH01001127.1:0-1302 GCF_001635725.1 Oleiphilus sp. HI0066 | reverse complement strand
AAATATCCTCGTTATCAGGATTTCCCGCCAAGGTATCAACCAATGAGAATGCGATCAAATGAGGAAGATGACTCGTTGCCGCCAAGACCTCGTCATGCTTTTCAACCGACATTTGCAGCACATTAGCACCACAAGCGCTCCACATCGCGTCAACTAAGGATAATGCTCGCTCATCAGTATGCGTTAAGGGAGTAAGAATCACTTTATGATTTTGGTAGAGCGAACTATTTGCGGCAGTAACTCCACTCTTTTCTGATCCAGCAATCGGGTGACCAGGAACAACAAACTCTGGCACATCGCCGAACACCGACTCGACTGCAGAAACAAAGTTACCCTTAACACTTCCTACATCGGTCAGTACAGCACCGGGCTTGATGAATGGTTTAACCTCTTGCAGCACACTCTCAAATGCTTGAACTGGAACTGCCAACACAATGATATCTGCGCCAGAAACTGCTTCAGCAATTGTTTCAGCAGCTACATCCACAGCACCTAATTCAATACCGAGCTTTGCGTGATTTGAATCAAGCGTATACCCGACCGTCTTCGAGACAACGCCTTGCTCCCTCAAGCACTTTGTTAAAGAACCGCCAATTAGACCAAGCCCAACAACCGAAACGGTGAGCCCTTTTAATTCTTGCATCGCTAAACTTAGCGAATCGCTAGCCATGACTAAGCGACTCCAAAACTTCAATAAAACGAGCGTTTTCTTCAGGAAGACCGATTGATACACGAAGGTGATTTGGCATTCCATAATTCGCTACAGGACGCACAATAACACCCTGCTGCAACATAGCTTCGTACACTTCCATTCCAGAACCTTTCGTATCAAAGCACACGAAATTGCCTTTCGATGGAATATATTCGTAGTCCAGTCGATCAAATGCATCGGTCAACTGCTTCATACCATGTTCATTTGTCGTGATGCTTTTCTTTAAATAGTCTTCGTCTCTCAATGAACCGAGAGCCGCAGCAAGCGCGAGACTATTCACATTAAATGGATGACGAACTCGATTCAGCACATCCGCAATTTCTTCATTTGAAATCGCATAACCAACGCGCAACGAAGCGAGCCCCCATGCCTTTGAAAACGTTCTCGTGACAATCAAATTCGGAAAATCAGACAGCAATGAAACCCCATTAGGAAAATCGGGATCGGTACTGTATTCAATATACGCTTCGTCCAACACCACGATCACGCTTTCTGGCACTTGAGACAAAAACTCTACAACTTCAGCTTTACTCAACACCGTTCCGGTTGGATTGTTTGGATTGGCAATAAAAATAAGGGATGTGCGATCG
>NZ_LWFH01001126.1:0-2256 GCF_001635725.1 Oleiphilus sp. HI0066 | reverse complement strand
TTGAACATCAAAAATAAATGCCTCGTCAACGGGTAAAAATTGCGAATTGCTTGCGCCAAAGCCGTCTGAATCTAAATCAAAATTGAAGGAAGCATTAGCAGCACTAGAAAATACTGAAAAAGAGAGGAGTAACAGAGTCCATAAACGAGCTTTAATGTGTGAGTCGAGTATGCGACGTGCTGTTTTTATCATAACCACTTGATGTTCCCAGAAAATATTCAACGCCAATACGAACACAAATAATGCAAAAGGTTCCAATTGAAACTTAAGAGGCGCAATAGAATCGGCTATGATACCGCGCTTTATTAGAACTGGCTCTAATTATTAGTAAACCACGACATATGATTGACTGCGTTAGTGCACAAAATTTCAGTGAAATCTTCAATCGGCAATTCGAAGAAACTGAAAATACAGTAGTTGTGATAGGGGCTTCTGAGCCTTATTACGTTCCCGCACAAATGACTGCGAGTTTCTCGGGCGGTGAAGGTATTGCAGTGAGTGCTAAATCTCGCATTTTTTCTCGAAGTGACTATCCTGCCAGCGTAATGCATGAGGTCGCGCATTGGTGTATCGCCGGCAAAGAACGGCGTACTCAATTAGATTATGGCTATTGGTATGAGCCCGATGGTCGCGATGAAGCGCAGCAATCTGTCTTTGAGCGGGTTGAGGTAAAACCTCAAGCCTTGGAGCGAATTTTATGTTGTGCAGCAGGATTTCGTTTTCGTCTTTCGGCAGACAATGCGAACGACCCTTTATGTCGGCCAAGCAGTGCTTTCGTAGCAGATGTGCAAGAACAAACGATAAAGTATCTCGTGGAGGGCTTACCTGATAGGGCGGCTAAATTCGCAGAAGCACTAAATGCCGTGTTTAAACCTCAGACCTGCTATTTAAATTTAAGCAGTTATGTAGAAAGCGATCTGTTATAGTGTTCGGCCATTGAACGGCACACACCCGTGATCAGTGTTATTGAATTATTTTATGTAGGCGTTTTAAAGCATGTTTGGTGGCCTTTTTAAGTCAAAAACCTCCCCTGAAAATAAACAAGAGTCGCAGCAGAAACCGCGCTCTAGTTCATCTAAAGCAAAGGCCTCGCAAAAGACAGGTAAGCCTAAGAGTAATCAACGCTCCTCTAATCAACGTGCTAAGACTAAAACGCCTGAGCCAGCGTGGAACCCTTCCCAATATAAAGTCGACCCTGCTGAGGGCAAGACGAGGTTCCATGATTTAAATCTTGAGAATGAATTGCTGCACGCAATTGCTGATTTGAAGTATCAGTATTGTAGTGAGATTCAAGCTGCATCTTTACCGTACACACTTCAAGGCCATGACTTTATTGGTAAAGCACAAACTGGTACCGGTAAGACAGCGGCGTTTTTAATCACCATTATTAACGATTTGATGCTGCGCCGTATTCCTTCTGAAGAACGATATGCGAGTGAACCACGTGCACTTATTCTTGCTCCAACGCGCGAGCTAGCCCTTCAAATTGAAAAAGATGCAAAGGCGCTGACGAAATATGCCGGTTTAAATATTTACTCTGTTTTAGGTGGCATTGATTACCAAAAGCAACGCGATTTTGTCAGAAACAACGTGATTGATATTTTGGTGGCGACGCCAGGTCGTCTTATTGATTTCCTTAACAGCGGTGATCTGTATCTCGATCAAGTCGACACATTAGTGATTGATGAAGCGGATCGAATGCTCGATATGGGCTTTATTCCAGATGTGAAGCGCATTCTTGGTCGTTGTCCGAAGGTTGATCGTCGACAAACCTTGTTGTTTAGTGCGACGTTTAATCAAGATGTCTTGAATTTATGTCAGCGTTGGACGCGCAATCCAATACATATAGAAATTGAAGCAGAGCAGCTAACGACTGAAAAGGTTGATCAGAAGATATTTATGGTTTCTTCTGATGAGAAGCTAGAAATTATTTGTCGATACATCGATCAAAATGATGTGCGTCGCGCCATTATTTTTGGTAACCGTCGCGATGAAACAAGACGTTTAGAGGCTGCTCTAAAAGCGAAGGGTATCAAAGCCGCTTTGCTGTCTGGAGAGGTTCCTCAGCATAAGCGTATTAAAACACTCGAGCAGTTTAAAAACGGAAGTATTGAGATTTTAGTTGCTACGGATGTAGCAGGACGCGGTATTCATGTTGACGGCGTGAGTCATGTATTTAACTATAATCTTCCGGATGATCCTGAAGATTATGTGCATCGTATCGGCCGAACTGGACGCGCGAACGAAACAGGAGTT
>NZ_LWFH01001125.1:0-1620 GCF_001635725.1 Oleiphilus sp. HI0066 | reverse complement strand
TTAACAGCCGCAACTTTAACGATGCCGCGCATATTATTGACAACCAAGGTTGCTAACGCTTCGCCTTCAACATCTTCAGCAATGATAAGAAGTGGCTTGCTCGCTTTTGCAACGTTTTCAAGAACTGGCAACAACTCACGAATGTTAGAAATTTTCTTGTCGACCAACAAAATGAATGGGCTTTCAAGCTCAGCACTCATATTGTCTTGGTTGTTAATGAAGTATGGAGATAGATAACCGCGATCGAACTGCATACCCTCAACAACGTCTAACTCGTCTTCAAAACCGCTCGCTTCTTCAACAGTGATAACGCCTTCTTTACCGACCTTATCCATCGCTTGTGCAATGATGTCACCAACAGAAGAATCACTGTTTGCTGAAATTGTACCGACTTGCGCAATCGCTTTATTGTCAGCACATGGTTGCGCCATGCCTTTCACAGCTTCAACAGCTGCTTGTACGCCCTTGTCGATTCCACGCTTAAGATCCATTGGGTTCATACCAGCCGCAACAGCTTTCAAACCTTCGTTTACGATTGCTTGAGCAAGTACTGTTGCAGTCGTAGTACCGTCACCCGCTACGTCGTTCGCCTGAGACGCAACTTCTTTAACCATTTGCGCACCCATGTTCTCGAACTTGTCTTTAAGCTCGATCTCTTTCGCAACAGACACGCCGTCCTTTGTTACAGTTGGCGCACCAAATGATTTATCTAGAACAACGTTACGACCTTTTGGTCCAAGTGTTACTTTTACTGCATCAGCAAGAATATTTACGCCTGCCAACATACCTTGGCGAGCTGAATCACCGAATTTTACGTCTTTTGCTGTCATGTTTTTGTCCTGTTTAACTCGTATCTAATCAGTAGGAAAATGAAACCGAATTACGCTTCGATGATGCCGAAAATTTCGCTTTCAGCCATGATGAGAAGCTCTTCACCGTCAATTTTCACGGTATTTCCAGCGTATTGACCAAATACCACAGTATCGCCAGCTTTCACCGCCATCGCTTGCACACTACCGTTATCCAGTGCTTTACCAGCACCTACTGCAACTACTTCACCTTGTGAAGGTTTTTCGGTAGCGCTACCTGGAAGAACAATACCTCCAGCTGAAGTAGTTTCTTCTTCTTTACGACGTACAACAACGCGATCGTGTAATGGACGGATGTTCATCTCAATGCTTCTCCTAACAGGTTATCAATCCGATTTGATAAGTCTCTTTCGAGATATTTTTTTATGTTGGTCTTACGTCACTCTGATACGTAAGAAACGTGTGATGCTTAGATAGGGCCGCTCACTAGCTTTTCAAGCCCTCTCAAGAACTTTTTTTGAAAAACTTACTTTAACTGATCGCGTCGTTCATGAACTTCCTCGTATTCCGCGTCAATTGCATCATCAAAGCGATCAGATCTAGATTGCGAAGAATAAGTTGAATGAGAAAACTGAGTACCAGAAACGATCATCCTAGCCGCCACAAGCTTGGCTAATTGGCTTCTAAGACCAGGCGTCAACAGAGCAAAACCAATTGCATCTGTTACAAAACCTGGCGTTAACAATAGTGCTCCAGCAACCGCGAGCAACAGCCCTTCACCAATCTCTGAAACAGGCAGCGCCCCTTGCTG
>NZ_LWFH01001124.1:0-1055 GCF_001635725.1 Oleiphilus sp. HI0066 | reverse complement strand
TAGTGTTTGCATAACAAGCTTCATGATCGTCCCATAATCATCGCCCCCTAAGTCATGCATAATGTTGTTTGCATGTACTTCGAGTTCATTCGTAGACATCGACTTTAAAGCTGCTACGAGCTCTTTTTCATTGAGTTTAATGATGTCGTGATGAGAAAGTGTGGTCATAGTGGTCTCTATTTTTCTGCGCTTTTAAAGGTGCTGTTGTTAGGCGATCTGAGTAATGCTTTGGAACTTGCCTTGCTCGTTAAATTGAATAGCGAATGTTCCACTGATTCCATCATGTGTGGTGAAAGAGCTTAGGATATTGGCTGGAAATTGCACGCTACGGCCATCGCGAGACATAGCCCGAACAAGCTGCGACTCTCCTCGGTAGAGCCTGAGCCATTCCTCTCTTGATATGCGTAAATCAACAATAATCTGCTGCATGTCGTGCGTGATATAGGCTAAACGTGTTTCACGAACCAGTATCGTTCCCAGAATAATAGTACTTTTTCAGGGTATTTTGTTCGGCCTAGGCTGCCATTATAGCGAGCGAGTGCTCGAATTAGATTACCTTTTTCTCGGTTAATGTAATGCTTAAGTATTGTGCATCCATAGCGTAAGTTAGTGGCTGTATCCATGAGATTGTCTTCGGTTCGACCAATTTCATTTTTCCAGAATGGCATGACCTGCATTAGGCCTTGAGCACCCACGACGGAGATAGCAAAACGCTTGAATAAGCTCTCGACATGAATCACTGATAGAACGAGTTCGGGTTCAAGCCCTGCGCGCTTTGCTTCAGAGTGCACGAGCTTCAGAAAATCAACACGCTCTTTTGGGTCTTTGATGTAACGTTTTAACCTGCTCGACATATCGACTAGCCAAACTTCCGCGTCAAAGCGATCATCAAAGCTTGATGCATCGGTGACTGCTTCTTGTAATAGCTTGGTTAGTTCGGTATCGGGTTCTTGTATGGCCCAACCAAGAACGGGCAGCCATAGTAAAATGGCCGCCAGAACAATGCGATAAATGCGATATAAAGCTTGTTTATGCAAGACCAAGCCTATTACAAA